>DASYAD010000041.1:0-48399 GCA_036501515.1 Trebonia sp.
ACGAGAACCACCTGGCGGCTGTCGAGCCGGAGGCGGCCGACGAGGCTCGGGCTCGCCTAGCGGACTGGCTTGACGACGGCGACAGCACCGTGATCAGCCGGCACGTGCGCATCGTGCTCGTGTCCGCCGGGTTCGGCCGGGAGATCACCACGACGGTCCTGTGGCTCACGGACCTGTACGGACTGGACATCCGGTGCGTCCGGCTCAGTCCGTACCGGGTGGGCGAGCGGCTGCTGCTCGACGTGCAGCAGGTGATTCCCCTGCCAGAAGCCAGCGAGCTGACCATCCAGCTCCGGCGGAAGGCAACGCAGGAGCGCGCGGTGCGTAGTACCGACGGCCGCGACTGGACCCAGTACGTGATCACCGGCCCAGCCGGCGAGAGCGAGCCGCTCCGCAAGAGACAAGCCGTCCTGGCCATGGTCACCACACTGCGGGACGCTGGCGTACCCGCGAGGGAGATAGCCGAGGCCATCCCGCCTTCGAGGTTCCTCCCGGTAGACGGCACGCTCACCGGGACGGAACTGAGGGAGGCATTCGCCCTCGCCTACCCGAAGGGCGACCCAGTCCGCTGGTTCACGGAGAGCCCCGTCCATGACGAGGGACGCACATGGATCGTGACGAAGATGTGGGGCAGGAACACCGAACCAGTCCTTGAACTCCTCGCAAAGCTCGCGCCAGAGCAGTCTGGTATCGGGTACGAAGCGGTGCTGTAGCGACGCCACTGCGGAGGCATGTACGTAGGGCAGTGTCCGGGAGGGAGTTGAACCGACATGCCTACGACCTGCGTCTTTGCGCATCTGGCCGGTATTGGGAAATGAATATGTCCAGGTCAGAGACTTGCAAGCGTGTCCGAGGGGGGACTTGAACCCCCATGCCCCGTAAAGGGCACTAGCACCTCAAGCTAGCGCGTCTGCCTATTCCGCCACCCGGACAGGGTGTGCCGATCACTTCGGCTGCCACAGGTTAGCAAACCTTGAACCACTTTGCGAACCGCTTAGGATGCCCGCCTGAGCTGCGGTAACCACGGCCGCTGCTGGGTAGGAAGGACTGATGGCGGGCGTTGCGGGGGCGTCCTGTTGTCTTGATATGGCGCGACATGGGCAGCCATAAGGACCGGGTGGATCCCTGTCCGGTGGCACGATGGAACGGTGACGGAGAATCAGGTGGGTGGAGCCCCCAGCGTGGCGGAAGAGGAGGTCGTGGCGATCTGCCGCGATCTGATCAGGATCGATACGACGAACCCGGGGGATCATTCGGGTCCGGGGGAGCGGAAGGCCGCCGAGTACGTGGCCGGGCTGCTCAGTGAGGTGGGCCTGGCGCCGGCGGTCCTCGAGTCGCACCAGAAGCGGACCAGCCTGGTCGCTCGCATCGAGGGAAAGAACCCGAGCCGGCCGGCCCTGCTGATCCACGGGCACCTGGACGTGGTGCCCGCGAACGCGATCGACTGGCAGCAGCATCCGTTCGGCGGGGAGATCGCCGACGGGTGCGTGTGGGGCCGCGGCGCGGTCGACATGAAGGACATGGACGCGATGGTGCTCGCGGTCGTGCGGCAGCGGCTGCGGGAGCAGCGCAAGCCAGAGCGTGACATCGTGCTCGCCTTCACCGCGGACGAAGAGGCGGGCGGCGACTGGGGGGCCGGGTTCCTGGTGAACCAGCACCCGGACTTCTTCGACGGTGTCACCGAGGCGATCGGGGAGGTCGGCGGGTTCAGCGTGCCGGTCGGCGACCGGCGGCTCTACGCGGTGCAGACGGCCGAGAAGGGCCTCGCCTGGATGAAGCTGACCGCGAACGGGACCGCCGGGCACGGGTCGATGATCCACTCCGACAACGCGGTGACCACGCTGTCGGAGGCACTGGCGCGGATCGGGCGGCACCAGTGGCCGACGCAGCTGCCCGACGCGACGCTGGCGTTCCTGGCCAAGGCGAGCGAGGCGCTCGGGGTCGAGTTCGACCCGCAGGACCCGGCCAGCGTCATTGGCAAGCTGGGCGGGATGAGCCGGATGATCGGGGCGACCACGCAGCACACCGCCAACCCGACCGGGCTGAAGGCCGGATATAAGGTCAACGTGATCCCGCAGACGGCGTTCGGCGAGCTCGACGGGCGGTTCCTGCCCGGGCGCGAAGAAGAGTTCTTCGCCGAGATCGACCGGCTGCTCGGCACCGCGGTGAGCCGGGAATTCATCCACCACGACATCGCGTTGGAGACCACCGCTGACGGCGACCTGTGGGACGCGATGTCGTCCGCGCTGACCGCCGAGGACCCCGAGGCGACCGTGGTGCCCTACTGCCTGTCGGCCGGGACGGACGCGAAGCACTTCTCCCGGCTCGGGATCCGCTGCTTCGGCTTCAGCCCGCTGCGGCTGCCGGCTGAGCTGGACTTCTCCGGGATGTTCCACGGCATCGACGAGCGGGTGCCGCTCAGCGGGCTGCAGTTCGGCGTGCGGGTGCTCGACCGGCTGCTCGACACCGCCTAGCGGGGCCGTACAGTCAGCTGGCAGCGCGCGGCAGGTTCAAAAAGTTCTTACCGCGCGTATTATCCGACGGCGGAGGGTAGCCTTCCTGCTGCCGTCGGCGTACAGCCGGAGCCGGGCAAGTTCCCACGCTCCGTACTCAGCGTGATCCGTCAGGATGCGCCGCGCGGCGGCTCGTGACACGTCGCGTGGCAGGTACAAGACGAGGTTTTCATACTCAGCCATCACCTCTTATTGTGCTTCTGTTCACGGAGTAATCAAGCCGGAGACGGAACTTTTGATGTGTTGCGGACCACCCCGGGAACAGTCTGGACGGCTAACCGGGTTGCAGTGATAACGGCAGGGACGGGCATTTCGGTGCGGCGCCGCGTATGGTACTGACGGCAGGCGTGCGTCGGAGCGTGGCGGGAAGCCCGGCTGTGCGTGACAGGCCATGGCGCGGATGTGAGGTTGGAAATAGCGTGCCAGCAAGAAGCAAGGCCGCGGGTAAGTCAGCGGCCTCCGGTAACGGAGACAACGGAGCGGCTAACGGCCGGGCCGCCGCGGGGAACGGCAACGGCCACGGCAACAAGCTCGTGATCGTTGAGTCTCCGGCTAAGGCGAGGACCATCGCCGGCTACCTCGGCCAGGGGTACGTGGTCGAGTCGAGCATCGGTCATATTCGTGACATGCCCGACAAGGCGGCCGAGATACCGGAGAAGTTCCGCGCGCAGCCGTGGGCCAAGCTCGGCGTCGACGTCGACAACGACTTCCAGGCGCTCTACGTGGTGCCCGCCGACAAGAAGTCGCAGGTATCGAAGCTCAAGTCGCTCCTCAAGGACGCCGACGAGCTCTACCTCGCGACAGACGAGGACCGCGAGGGCGAAGCCATCGCGTGGCACCTGAAGGAAGAGCTCAAGCCCAAGGTTCCGACCAAGCGGATGGTCTTCCACGAGATCACCCCCGAGGCCATCGCCCGCGCCATCGCCAACCCCACCGAGCTCAACGACGGCAAGGTCGACGCGTACCAGACCAGGCGCGTCCTCGACCGGCTCTACGGCTACGAGGTCTCGCCCGTGCTGTGGAAGAAGGTCATGCCGCGGCTGTCGGCTGGCCGGGTGCAGTCGGTCGCCACCCGCCTGATCGTCGATAAGGAACGGGACCGGATCGCCTTCCGGTCGGCCAGCTACTGGGACCTCGAGGCTGACTTCGCGACCGCCAGGCACGGTGCTGAGCGCCTGCCGGATGACCCCACCACGTTCACCGCGACCCTCCAGACGGTCGACGGCAAGCGGGTGGCACAGGGCCGCGACTTTACTTCCGTCGGCGTGCTGCGCGGCAGCGACGCGGACGCGCAGCAGATCCTGCACCTGGACGGCGAGGCGGCGGGCGCGCTGGCCGAGCGCCTGCACGGCGCCGTGTTCGCGGTCAGCAGCGTCGAGCGCAAGCCCTACCGCCGCTCGCCCTACGCGCCGTTCCGCACCACCACGCTGCAGCAGGAGGCGAGCCGCAAGCTCGGCTTCACCGCCAAGTACGCGATGTCGGTCGCGCAGCGGCTGTACGAGAACGGCTACATCACCTATATGCGGACCGACTCGATCACGCTGTCGCAGACGGCGATCGACGCGGCCCGCAACCAGGCCCGCGAGCTGTACGGGGCCGAGTACGTGCCGGACGCGCCGCGGACCTATACAAGCAAGGTGAAGAACGCCCAGGAGGCGCACGAGGCGATCCGCCCGGCGGGCGACCGCTTCCGCACCCCGCAGGAAGTACAGCGGGCCGGCGTGCGGGCCGACGAGCTGCGCCTGTACGACCTGATCTGGAAGCGCACGGTCGCCTGCCAGATGAAGGACGCCACCGGCGAGTCCGTGTCGGTCAAGGTCGCCGGGACCTCAAGCGCGAACGAGCGGGCCGAGTTCACCGCGTCCGGCAAGATCATCCACTTCTACGGGTTCCTCAAGGCCTACGTCGAGTCGAACGACGACCAGGCGGCGGACCGGGACGACCAGGAGCGGCGCCTGCCGGTGCTGGCCGAGGACGACCCGCTGACCGCGCTGCGCCTCGGCCCGGCCGAGCACGCCACCAGGCCGCCGGCCAGGTACACGGAAGCATCGCTGGTCAAGGAGCTCGAAGACCGCGAGATCGGCCGGCCGTCGACCTACGCGAGCATCATCGGCACGATCCTGGACCGCGGCTACGTGTTCAAGAAGGGCACCGCGCTGGTGCCCTCGTTCCTCGCGTTCGCAGTGATCACGCTGCTCGAGCGGCACTTCGGCCAGCTCGTCGACTACGAGTTCACCGCGCAGATGGAAGACGCGCTCGACGAGATCTCCCGCGGCGAGGCCGAGCGGGTGCCGTGGCTGCGCCGCTTCTACTTCGGCGACGAGGCACAGGCCAACGGCGGGGCACCGGCTGACGGGGCCGCCGACGGCAACGGCGGGGTGGCTACTGTCACCCGCAATCGTTCCGATGAGGGCCTGGGTCTGAAGGCCCTGGTCTCCGATATCACCGACATCGACGCGCGCGACATCAGCTCGTTCCCCCTCGCAGGGTCCGACATCGTCGTCCGGGTCGGCCGTTACGGGCCCTACCTGGAGCGCGAGGGTCAGCGGGCCAACGTGCCCGAGGACATGGCGCCCGACGAGCTGACGCCGGAGAAGGCCGAGGAGCTGCTCAACATCCCGAGCGGCGACAAGCCGCTCGGCACCGACCCGGTCAGCGGGCACGAGCTGGTGGCCAAGGCCGGCCGGTTCGGCCCGTACGTGACCGAGGTGCTGCCCGAGGGCGCCAAGGACAAGCCGCGCACCGCGTCGCTGCTGAAGTCCATGGACCTGGACACGGTGACGCTCGACGACGCGCTGCGGCTGCTGTCGCTGCCGCGGACGCTCGGCGAGATCGACGGCAAGCCGGTGACCGTGCAGAACGGGCGTTACGGCCCGTACGTCAAGCACGACGCCGAGAGCCGGTCGCTGGCGGCCGAAGAGGAGATGTTCACCGTCACCCTCGAGCAGGCCAAGGCGCTGCTCGCCGAGCCCAAGGCCCGCGGCCGCGGGCGCGGCGCCACCGCCCCGCCGCTGCGCGAGCTCGGCGACGACCCGGCGACGGGCAAGCCGATGGTGATCAAGGACGGCCGGTTCGGCCCGTACGTGACCGACGGGGAGACCAACGCCTCGCTGCGCAAGGGCGACGAGGTGACAACGATCACCGTCGAGCGCGGCGCCGAGCTGCTGGCCGACCGGCGGCTCGCCGCCCCGTCACCGCGGGCCCGCAAGGCGCCCGCGAAGCCCGCGGCGGCGAAAAAGCCCGCTACCGCCAAGGCGTCGGCGACCAAGACCGCGGCGGCGAAGAAGCCGGCCACGGCGGCCAAAAAGCCGACGAAAGCCCGCAAAAGTTCAGAAACCTAACAAAAGTAAAGACACGATCACGCAGTCCTGACCAGGGACCCTGCCAGACATCGATAACCTAGCGCCGTGAACTACCGCTCCACGCCCCGCAGTGCCAGCCCGGGGGAGGCGCCGCCTGCCCGCCGGGCCAGACGCGCGCGCTCCGGGGACGGAGTGCTGTCGATCAAGCCGTTCCGGGCGCTGTGGATCGCGTTGTCGCTGTCCAGCCTGGGTGACTGGCTGTCGATCCTGGCGCTGGTCGCGCTGGCGCCTTCGGTCACCCACGGCAGCAACCTGGCGAAGACGTCGTCGATCAGCGGCGTCTGGGTGGTCACGCTGCTGCCCGCGCTGCTGCTCGGGCCCGTCGCGGGCGCGCTCGCGGACCGGCTCGACCGGCGGGTGACGATGGTCGTCGGCGACGTGATCCGCGGCCTGCTGTTCATCTCGATCCCGCTGTTCCCCAACCTGACCTGGATCTTCGTCGCGAAGTTCCTGGCCGGCATCGCGTCGCAGTTCTGGAACCCGGCCTGCGCGGCCAGCATCCCCAACCTGGTGCCCAAGGAGAAGCTGGAGCGGGCCAACCAGCTCAGCCAGCTGATGACCTACGGCACCGCGCCGCTCGCGGCGGGCGTGCTCGCGCTGCTCGGCTGGGCCGCGACCGGGCTCAGCCACGCGGGCGGCCCGTTCGCGCACACCAACAAGATCGACCTGGCGCTGTACTTCAACGGCGCGTCCTACTTCATCTCCGCGATCACCGTCTACTTCCTGCGGATGATCGGCAAGCGGGAGCACAGCGGGCGGATCTCGGTGCCGTCGACCGCCAAGGCGATCTGGGAGGGCTGGCGGTTCATCAGGCACACGCCGGTCGTCCGCGGCCTGGTGATCGGGATGCTCGGCGCGTTCTGCGCGGCCGGCGTGGTCATCGGCCTCGCCCCGTCCTACATCCAGCTGACGCTCAACGGCGGGTCGGCCGGGTTCAGTCTGGTCTTCGCCGTGATCCTGATCGGCCTGGCCATCGGCATGGGGTTCGGCAGCAGGCCGTTCGGTGACTTCTCCAGGAGAAGACTGTTCGGTGTCACGCTGACCGCCTCGGCGGTACCGCTCGCGATGATCGCGCTGGTGCCCAACCTGGCCGTGGTGACGATCTTCGTGTTCCTGATGGGCGTGATCTCCGGCATCGCCTACCCGACGGGATTCACCATCGTCGGGCTCGAGGTGGACGACGACACCAGGGGCCGGGTGTTCGCGTTCTTCCAGTCGACGATCCAGGCCATCCTGCTCGCGGTGATCGCCGTCGCCGGGTTCGTCGCGACGGGCTTCTCGGCCGCGATCGGCGCGCTGAACGGCACCAAGAGCGGCGCGGTCGACATCGGCCACATCACCTACGGCGCTCCCGGCGACAACCTGCTGCTGCTCCTGTCGGCGGTGCTCGTCGCCTTCGTCGGCGTCCAGTCCTACCGGCAGCTGGACGACCGCAAGGGCGTCCCGCTGTTCCAGGACCTGTTCAGCGCGATCCGCAACGAGCCGCTCAAGCGGGTGCCCGCGCCGCCGCCGCCCGAGGGACACCCCTCGCACGGCAGGAACGGGCTGTTCATCGCGTTCGAGGGCGGCGAAGGGGCCGGCAAGACCACGCAGGCCAGGCTCACCGCGATCTGGCTGCGCGAGCAAGGCTACGACGTGATCGCCACCCACGAGCCCGGCGCGACCAAGATCGGCATGCGGCTGCGCGCGCTGCTGCTCGACACCTCCCAGGCCGGCATGTCGCCCCAGGCCGAGGCGCTGCTGTACGCGGCCGACCGGGCCGAGCACGTGGCCACCGTGATCGACCCCGCCCTGGAGCGCGGCGCGGTCGTCATCACCGACCGGTACATCGACTCCTCGCTCGCCTACCAGGGCGCGGGGCGCGGCATACCGACGGCCGACATCGCCCGGCTGAACAGCTGGGCCACCGACGGGCGGACCCCCGACCTCACCGTGCTGCTCGACATGCCGCCGGAGACCGGGCTCGGCAGGCACACGCACTCGGCCGACCGGCTCGAGTCCGAGCCGCTCGACTTCCACCGCCGGGTCAGGGCCGGGTTCCTGGTGCTGGCCCGGGCCGAGCCCGACCGCTACCTGGTGCTCGACGCGACCACGCCGGCCGACGAGATCACCCAGCACATCAGGGACAAGATCAGGGAGATCCTGCCCGACCCGGTGCCGCGCACGGCTGAGGCGGTCACCGGCTCGTTCCCCGTCCTCAACGGCAGCGCGATCCCGCCGCGCCCGGTCCCCGGCGCGGTCTCCGAGCGCCGATGAGCGTTTTCGCCGAGCTCGCCGGGCAGGAAGCGGTCGTCGAGCAGCTGCAGAACGCCGTCGCGGGCGCGATGACGCACGCCTGGCTGTTCACCGGCCCGCCCGGGTCCGGCCGGTCGGTCGCGGCCCGCGCGTTCGCGGCCGCCCTGCTCTGCCCGTACGGCGGCTGCGGAGAGTGCCCGTCGTGCCGTCAGGTGCACGCCGGTACGCACGCCGACCTGCTGCTCGTCCGCCCCGAGGGCCTGTCCTACGGGGTGAAGCAGACCAGGGACCTGGTGCTGCGGGCGGCCGGGGCGCCGTCGGGCGGGCGCTGGCGGGTGGTGCTGTTCGAGGACGCCGACCGCTGTACCGAGGCGGCGGCCAACGCGCTGCTCAAGGCCATCGAGGAGCCCGCGCCGCGCACCGTGTGGCTACTGTGCTCGCCGTCGGCCGAGGACCTGGTGACGACGATCAGGTCCCGCTGCCGGGTGATGACGCTGCGGGTGCCGCCGTCCGCGGCGGTCGCCACGGTGCTGGCCGAGCGGGACGGGATCGACTACGACCGCGCCCTGGCCGCCGCCAGGGCCGCCCAGGGGCACGTCGGCCGGGCCCGGCGGCTCGCGACCGACCCGGCCGCGGCCGCGCGCCGCGAGTCGGTGCTGCGCGTGCCGGTGCAGTCCTCATCGCTCGGCCCGGCCCTGGCGTCGGCGGCCGCGCTGGTGAAGACGGCCGAGGACGAGGCCAAGGCAGTCACCGAGCAGCTCGACGAGCCGGAGCGGGCGGCGCTGCGTCAGGCCTTCGGCGAAGGGTCGACAGGCAAGGGCGTGGCGAAGGCGATGCGCGGCATGGCCGGCGCGATGAAGGACCTCGAGGACCGGCAGAAGTCCCGGGCGACCCGGGTCAAGCGCGACACCCTGGACGGCGCCCTGCTCGAGCTGGCCGCGTTCTACCGCGACGTGCTGATGGTCCAGGTCGGGGCCGAGGTCGAACTGGCCAACGCCGACCACCTCGACGACCTGCGGCGGCTAGCCCGCGGCTCGACGCCTGAGTCGACCCTGCGCCGCATCGAGGCGGTCATGCGCTGCCGGGAACGGGTCACGGTGAACGTCGCGCCGCTGCTCGCCGTCGAGGAGCTGACGATCTCGCTGATGCGCGGCTAGCGGCGCTCTTTCCGGGCCCCTGGCACGGCTTTTGTGCATGCATGGCGGTTTATGTCAGCTGGTTACCTGTTGCTCACGCCCCCGGGCGACTTACGCTAGGCCGATGGGCATGATGATGGCAGTGAGCTTCGAGCGGTACGGCCGGCTCTACTATCTCGACCCGGGCGGCCATCAGCCGAAGATCGGCGACAAGGTCCTCGTGCCTACCGACAGCGGCCCCGAGGTCGCGGAATGCGTCTGGGCGCCGCAGTGGATGACCGAGGACGTCGACGGCCTGCCGGTCTGCGGCGGCGTCGCCGACGCGGCCGACCTCGAGCGCGACGAGGAGAACCGGCGCCGCCGGGCCGAGGGACGGCTCGCCGCGCGCCGCCTCATCCGCGAGCACGGCCTGCCGATGAAGCTCACCGCGGTCGACTACGTCTCGGGCACCAACGTGTTCGTCGTGTACTTCAGCGCGCCGCACCGGGTCGACTTCCGTCTCCTGGTCAGGGACCTGGCCGCCCGGCTGCGGTCCCGGGTCGAGCTGCAGCAGATCGGACCGCGCGACGAGGCCCGGCTGCAGGGCGGCATCGGCCCGTGCGGCCGGGACCTGTGCTGCGCGACGTTCCTCAAGGACTTCGAGCCGGTGTCCGTCCGGATGGCCAAGGACCAGGACCTGCCCGTCAACCCGATGCGTATCGCCGGGGCGTGCGGGCGGCTGATGTGCTGCCTGAAGTACGAGCACCCGCTGTACCAGGACTTCAAGAAGAAGGCGCCGCGCACGGGCACGGAGGTCGACACCCCGGAGGGGCCAGGCGTCGTCACCGGGCACAGCGTCCCGGCCGACAAGGTGGTGGTGAAGCTGTCGGCGGACGGCAGCTCCTGCGCCTGCTCGGTCGCCAGCGTGTGCGGCTCCCGTAAGGCCTACGAGTCCACCCACACGGGTCCGGAAAGTTCTTCCTGACATCGTTGTAACGCTTTTCCCTTCGCGGGGACTGAATGGCGCAGCTGCGTTCCAGTCAGGTCTCGTTCCCAAGGAAGGGAAAGCCTCGTGAAGGCACTCACTCGCCTCATCCCGGCCGCCGCGGCGGCCCTGGCGGCGGTCGCGTTCGCCGCGCCCGCCGCGTTCGCCGCCACCAGCTCAGCGGGCGGCCAGGACGCGGGCGGCGGCGGCGCGGTGTTCGCGCTGACCGACAACACCGCGGGCAACGCCGTCGTCGCCTACCACCGGAGCGGCAACGGCACGCTGACGCCGGCCGGCAGCTACCGGACCCACGGGCTGGGCGGCGTCCTGTCCGGGTCCGTGGTCGACCACACCGCCTCGCAGGGCGCGCTCGCCTACGACGCGGCCGCCGGGCTGCTGCTCGCGGTCAACCCCGGCAGCGACACCGTCTCGGTGTTCCACGTGCACGGCGACCGGCTCGCGCTCAGCCAGGTGCTGCCGTCAGGCGGGGACTTCCCGGTGAGCGTGACGGTGCGGGGGGACCATGCTTACGTTCTGAATGCGCTCGGGGGCGGTTCTTTGTCTGGGTACCGTATCGACGGCGGGCACCTGGCGCCGCTGTACGGCTCACACCGGGCGCTCGGGCTCGGCACCACGGCCGCGTCCGCTTTCACGGCCACGCCCGGGCAGGTCGCGTTCACGCCCGACGGCAGCCAGCTGCTGGTGACCACCAAGGCGACAGGGAACGACGTCGACGTGTTCGCGGTCGGGCATGACGGACGGCTCTCGTCCGCTCCCGCGGTCAACGCGCTGGCTGGGGACGTGCCGTTCGCCGTCGCCTTCGACCAGGCCGGGCACGTGGTGCTGACCGAGGCCGGGCCGAACGCGGTCGCGACGTTCGCGCTCTCCCGCCACGGTGCGCTGACTCAGCTGGGCGTCGCCGACACCGGGCAGATGGCGACCTGCTGGGTCGTACGGGCCGGCCAGTACTTCTACGCCTCCAACGCGGGCAGCGGCTCGGTCAGCGGTTACCGGACCGGCTTGTCGGGCGGGCTGACGGCGCTCGGCAACACACCGACGGCGGCCGGCACCGTGGACGCGGCCTCCGCTGCTGGCTTTGTTTATGTGCAGACGGGCGCGGCCGGCATCGTCGACGAGTTCGCCGTCGGGGCTGGCGGCGCGCTGACCCCGATCGGGTCGGTGACCGTGCCGGGCGGCGTCGGCGGCGAGGGCATCGCGGCGGCCTGAGGTTGCCTGGACGCTGGATGAGCTGGGCCGGCCGGGATCCCGTGGTGACGGGTAAGCCGGTCCAGCCTCCACGCGCTTTTTTTGACGATACGCTCCAGTCGATGGACGGGGACGCGTCGCTGGTGCGGCGCCTGCGCGACGGCGACGAGCAAGCGTTCGACGCGCTTGTCGCGCGCTACCACTCGTCCATGGTCGGGCTCGCGCTGTCGTTCGTGCCGAGCCGGGCGGTCGCCGAGGAAGTCGTGCAGGACACCTGGCTGGCGGTGCTGCGCGGCCTGGGCCGGTTCGAGGAACGCTCCTCGCTGCGCACCTGGATGTTCACCATCCTGGTCAACCGGGCGCGGTCGACCGGGGTGCGGGAGACGCGCTCGGTCCCCGTCGCCGACGCCGGGCCCGCCGTCGACGCGTCCCGCTTCGGGCCGTCGGGCGGGTGGGCGGTGCCGCCCGAGCACTGGATCGAGGAAGCGGAGAACCGCCTCGACGCCGCTAAGCTGTCCGAATTGCTCCGCGGCGGGCTCGCGGTGCTGCCCGCCAGGCAGCGCGAGGTCGTGCTGCTGCGCGACGTCGAGTGCATGACAAGCGCCGAGGTCTGCCAGGTGCTCGCGATCAGCGAGGCCAACCAGCGGGTCCTGCTGCACCGCGGGCGCAGCAGGCTCAGGCAGCTGCTCGAGTCGGAACTGGGAGGTGGGCCGCGATGAGGCTGCCGTCCCTGCTGCGCTTCCGTCCGCGCGAGATCCCCTGCCAGGAGGTCGTCGAGATGGTGACCGACTACCTGGAAGGCGCGCTGTCGCCGGCGCAGCGCCGCCGCTTCGAAGCTCACCTGGCCGGCTGCCCGCTCTGCACGGAGTACCTGGCCCAGATGCGCGAGACGATCAAGCTGGCCGGCCGGGTCACACCGGAAGACCTGACACCGCAGATGCAGACCGACCTGACGGACGTGTTCCGCCGCTGGCGCGACGAGGAGGGCGGGGCGTAGCTTGCCCCTTCCGGCTTGGCTGGCCGCCTTTGCTAGCTGCCCGACCAGCCCTTCCAGCGGTCGGCCTGGATCACGATCACCGGCCCGGCCGGGCGGTGCTCCCGGTACTGGGGGTACTTCTCCGCCAGCACGTCGAGCGGGTCCTGCAGCCCCCGCTCATCCTCGACCACGCTCGCCCAGCCGTCGACGCGCACCCACCACAGCTCGTCCCAGTCCGCTGAGTAGTGGTCGGCAAGCAGCGCCACCCGGGGGTTCTCCCTGATGTTGCGCAGCCGGCGCAGGTTCATCGACTTCTTGGGCTTGTGGTCCACCGCGGTGTAGATCAAGTCACCGTCGACCGCGAACGTCATGGGCACCAGGTGCGGCTGCCCGTCACCCCCGGCCGTAGCCAGTCGTGCAACCGGCTCAGTCGCCAGTCGTGCCCGTGCGTCATCCTCGGTCAGCCTCATCTATCCGATTGTCCCCTGTGTTCATCCATGCGAGACGCCAGCCAGCCCCGGAGAACCTGTAGACTATCGGAGCGCCGTCCGCGAGGACAGCCCGCCGCCTTAGCTCAGTCGGCTAGAGCGACGCACTCGTAATGCGTAGGTCATCGGTTCGATTCCGATAGGCGGCTCCCACGTAAAAGCCCCTTTCCGCTCTTTTGTTCGATGCGGAGGGGGCTTTTTCGTTGCCGGCTCCCTCTTGTTTTGGCTTCAGTGCCAGCCAGCACTGCTTTTTGCCGCCTCCCGCGCGTAATCCGTGGGCATCTTAACCGCGTCTTAAGAATGTTCACGGACATCACAGACAAAGGGGCGGGGACATGGCCGGATGGCAGCCAGGGGATTACGACGAGAGACGCGCGGCCGGCCGACCGCCGGCCACTCCTCCGCAGTGGGGTCAGAGTGCCCCGCCCCAGGGCTACCAGCCCCCGCGTCAGGACCCGTGGGCGGCCACTTGTGGGTGGCCGCCGACTTCTTCCTCGGCCTCGGTTACGGCATCTACCGGCTGGCTAGCCGCCGCTAACGGCCGAACCGCCTGTCGAGCGCGTTAGCGCCCTCGCGCCGGAGCTTCGCCCGCACGTCATGGTAGGTACGGCGGGTGGAGCTCCAGCATTGCGTTTCCACTAGATCTGCCGCAAAGGCGCGGCCGTCTGCGGTGGCCCGGAGGAATCTCGGGCCGCCCGCGACGATTCTGCCCCCCTGCAGTCGTCTAACGTACGGCGGCGCGCCTTGCCTGGAGCCTTCACCCGATCGGCCGTCCGTCAGCTGTCCACGAGCGCACAGGAGCATCGCCGCATGACGTCCCCGACACCGGCCCGCGGCCGTCAGCCCGCGCCCGGCACCTGGGCGCTGATTCACGTCGAGCGAGGCGCCCTGGCGGCCGACCTCGCGGAGCTGTCCGAGCCTCAGTGGGCCACCCGGTCGCTGTGTGACCAGTTCAGCGTGCGCGAGGTGCTCGCTCACCTGACCGCCGGAGCCAGTCTTGGCCCCGTCCAGTGGATGGCCGGCGTGATCCGCTGCCGCTTCGACTTCGACCGGCAGGTCGCCATGCGACTGGCCGAGCACCTGGGCGCGACTCCCGCCGAGACGCTCGCACAGTTCCGTCAGGTGATCACCGGCACGACCAAGCCACCGGCCCCGGTGACGGCGATGCTCGGCGAGACCATCGTGCACGGGACTGACATCCGCCGGCCGCTCGGCGTCAAGCGCGACTACCCCGTCGCCACCCTGACCGCCGTGGCCAGCTACTACCAGGGCTCCGATCTGCCGGTCAATACCAAGAAGCGCGCCCGCGGGTTGAGGCTTACGGCCACCGACGGCCCCTTTACCGTCGGTGTCGGGCCTCAGGTGTCTGGCAGCACCCTGGCCCTCATCATGGCGATGGCAGGCCGTGGGACCTACTGCGAAGAACTCGACGGCGAAGGCGCCGCCATTCTGCGCGAGCGCTGCACAACGGCCTGATAGCGGAGAGGCTCGCCTCACTATTCAGTCGCAGGTCACACCGGTCTTGCAGGTTCTCCGCGCTCAGGCGGCCTCAGTCACCGTCCCGCGGAGGATGTAGTGGTCATCACCGAACACGGCGGAGATCTGGATCTGGCCACCGATGGCCTGGACATAGCGGGCCACGGTCTCGATGGTGGAGACCTCGCCACGTTCGATCTGCGAGACCCTGCTCTTGGTCACGCCCATTCGCTCGGCGACGTCGGCCTGGGTCAGGCCGAGTGTCTTGCGCCGCTCGGCGAGCCGATGGCCGTCGATGTAGGCCTGGTTGCGGTGCCGGGCCTCGGCCAGGACCTCTTCGCCACCCACTCCGGCGACGATCCCGTCGCGGACGTCCTGCCATCTGGGGAAGTTCGTCATGATTCCTCGTCCGTCTCGCGTTCCTTGAGGTATTCCACGTAGAGCGCCTCGGCCTGTGGGATCGCCCTGCGGTACCAGCCCTGCCAGTCGCCTGATTTGTCTCCGCCGGTCGACGCTACTTGACTACTCTCAACCGTGCTGGACGGCTGGGAGACTCTCTCGCGTGGTTGTCTTTAACGGCGGCACGCCAGCCCAACCGACAGGCCGCTGTCTTAGGCGCGTGCGAGACTGCCGGCATGGCTGAAGCTGAGATGAAGGCGGACCTCAGGTACTACCTGCAGGCCGGGCGGGACGCGGTGCTGTGGAAACTCGACGGGGTGTCCGAGTACGACGCCCGCCGTCCGCTCACGCCGACCGGCACCAACCTGCTCGGCCTGGTCAAGCACCTGGCCTGCGTCGAGATCGGGTACTTCGCCGACACGTTCGGCCGGCCGTTCGCGGGCAAGCTGCCCTGGGACGAGTCAGACCCGAACTCGGACATGTTCGCGGCCCCTGACGAATCGCGCGAGTTCGTCACCGGGCTGTACCGGCGGGCCTGGGCGCACTCGGACGCGACGATCGAGACGCTTGACCTGGATACGGTCGGGCGGGTGCCGTGGTGGCCGGCCGAACGCAACGAGCTCACGCTGCACCACGTCCTGGTCCGGGTGATCGCCGAGACCAGCCAGCACGCCGGTCATGCCGACATCATCCGCGAGTCCGTCGACGGGATGGCCGGCCTGTCTGCTGACCGTCCCAACCTGCCGTCCGACGAGAAGGCCTGGTGGGACGCCTACCGCGGGCGGGTAGCAGCCGCGGCGCAGGAAGCCGCGCAGGGCCTCGCCTGATCAGTGGCGGCGGCGCCGGGCAGCGCCCACAGGTTCGCAGTGGAATCTACCTGCACACAACGACCACCGGTTCAAGGTGATGGCGGCCGCAGCCGCGGTCACGGTCTACGACCGCGGCTGCGGCCGCGCAAATTGACTGGACACGCCGGTTACGGTGTCAACCGTGGGCATCGTCGATGTTGAGCGGTTCGTCGCCGACGGTTTCGTCAGGCTCGAAGGAGCCGCGCCGCGCGCGGTGGGCGACGCGGCCAGGGCGCAGCTGTGGCCGCAGACCGGCCTGTCGCCCGACGACCCGGCCGGCTGGCGCGAACCGGTGGTCTGGGCGTCCGACCTGACGGGGGAGGGCGCGCTCGGCGAACTCATCGCGAGCCCGCGGCTGGCCCGGGCGCTGGACGAGATCTGCGGGGCCGGCGGCTGGGTGCCGCGCGGCAGCCTCGGCATGGTGCCGGTCCGCTTCCCGCGGCTGCCGGGCGCCGACGACCGGGGCTGGCACATCGACGCCAACGCGCCCCAGTCGGACGGCAGCTACCGGTGCGGCGTGCGGTCGCAGACGATGCTGGTGCTGACGCTGCTTTCCGACGTCGGCCCGGACGACGCGCCGACCAGGATCAGGGTCGGCTCGCAGCGCGACGCGGCGGCGGCGCTCGGCGACCAGCTGTTCGGCCCGTTCGAGGCCGGCCCGCTGGTAGACGCGGCCAGCACGGACCGTCCGCTCGCCTACGCGACCGGCCAGCCGGGCGACATGTACCTGGTCCACCCGCTGACCGTGCACGCCGCCGACGAGCACCGCGGCGGCGAGCCCAGGTTCATGGCGCAGACGCCCGTCTTCCTGGCCGCGCCGCTGGACCCCGAGGGCGACAGCGCGCTCGCCCGCGCTATCGGCGCAGGCGACTCCTAGGGCGGGTTGGCGAGCGGCCCGGCCTCTTATTTCCCGAACGCCCCGTGGTGCGCATAAGTCCCATAGGACTGTCGCCCGGGTGCGGTTAACGCGGAAATTCGTGGCGTAATGGAGATTTTTATGTGTCAGAGCCGCATTTGTTACCAAGATCTTCGCCGCCGCGGGGGACCTGAGGCGGGTGGGACGGTAGCGCAGCGGGGGATTGCGGCGAACGCCGACATTGCCGACCGGCGCCTCGCGCGGCCGACGGCCTCACCCGACGGTTGCCTCGCGCGGCGCTTAGGCCTCACCCGACCCGTGCCTCCCGCGGCCGACGGCCTCACGACCGTCGCCACCTCACGACCGTCGCCACCTCACGACCGTCGCCACCTCACGACCGTCGCCACCTCACGACCGTCGCTACGACGACCGTCGCCACGACGACCGTCGCTACGACGGCGGTCGCCGGCCTCCCGGTGCCCGCCGGCCTCCCGGTGCCCGCCGGCCTCAGCGCGCGGGCGGCTGGTCGACGCGGACCATGTTGCCTGACGGGTCGCGGACCGCGAAGTCCTTGGTGCCCCACGGCTGCTCGGTCGGCTCCTGGACGATCTCGCCGCCGGCGGAGCGGACCTGCTCGAAGGCGGCGTCGATGTCGTCGGTGCTGAAGTGGACGCCGTTGAGCGCGCCCTTGGCGAGCAGGCCGGCCAGCGCGTCGGTGTCGGCCGGGCTGCCGTTGAGGTAGTTGGTGAGCACGATCCCGACGCCGGGCTGTGCCGGTGAGCCGACGGTGATCCAGCGGAAGTCGCCGCGGGCGACGTCGTTGCGCAGCTCGAGACCGAGCGTGTCGCGGTAGAACGTCAGTGCGAGATCGGGGTCGTGGACTAGGACGAAGCAGGTTGAGAGTGAAAGAGCCATACCCGTCACACTAGTGACGACCGGCCGCGTTCGCTTCTCCGATCCTGCTTGACCCGTCACCGGGCCTGACGAGCTCCGGCCGGGTCAGGTCGCGGACGATGCAGCCCGGCAGGCCGGCCAGCGCGCCGTGGTCACGGGCACGGTACGCCGTCGGCGTCTCGCCGGTCAGCTGGGTGAAGCGGGCGCTGAACGAGCCGAGCGAGGTACAGCCGACCGCCAGGCAGACTTCGGTCACCGACAGGTCGCCCACCCGCAGCAGGGCCTGCGCCCGCTCGATGCGCCTGGTCATCAGGTAGCCGTACGGGGTCTCACCGAAGGCGGCGCGGAACTGCCGGGAGAAGTGCGCCGGCGACATCAGCGCGGCGCGGGCGATCTCGGCGACGTCGAGCGGGCTCGCGTACTCGCGGTCCATCAGGTCCCTGGCCCGGCGCAGCCGCGCGAGGTCGGCGAGTTTCTCCGGCGTCACTCTCCCAGCGTAGCTGGCAGTTTTACTTGATTACTTCGAAGTAAAGCCACGGGGCGTCGGCGCTGAGGTTCGCGGTGTCCCCGCCGCGGCGGACGTAGTCGGCGCGGATCCGGTAGCGGTCACCGACGGCCTGCTTCAGGCTGAACGGCGCGGTGTCGTGGCTCGCGCTGTCCAGCGTGTCGCAGCCGTACTTGGAGTCGGCGTCCCAGCCGGTGCCGGCGTCGTACTGCTCGCTCTCCGGCTCGAGGCACTCGCCGTGCTTGTCCGGCGTCACCGTCGACTTGAGGGTGAGCGTGCCGGTGCCGTGGTAGACGCGGTAGGTGACGCCGCCGGTCTTGGTCGTGCTGGTGTAGCCGGTCAGCGCGTCGGTGACCCGCGCGGCCACGGTCACGGTGCGGCTCGCGGTGCTTGGCGCGTCGGCCGCGTCGCCGCCGAAGACCGCGGTGAACGTGGTGGCCCTGGTGACCGTGTAAGCCGGGTAAAGCTTGCCCGCGGCGTCGACCTTGCCCGCCGCCACCAGCGTGCGCTTGCCGCCGGCGGGGGTGGCGTAGAGCGCGACCGCGGCCCCCGGCTGCTTCGCCTTGAGGGTCACGGTGACCTTCACCCTGGCGCCGTAGGCGTAGCTGCCGGCGGTGGTGACGCTCATCGCCGGCTTGGGCAGGCTGGAGGCCTGGGCGGCGGCGGGCAACGCGAGCAGCCCGACCGCTCCGGCGAACGCGCAGCCGATTGCGGCAAGTCTGGGACGCATAGCGGCTCCTGATGAAGTCCGTGGGAAAAAGATCAGAACCGAGTATGCCGAACGGAGCCAGGTGTCACCGTTAGCCGCGCCGATTCGAGAAAGGCGTGGTGAAGGGAGTAAGCGGCTCTCGTTCTGAATGACGGATTTTGTTACTTTTTCAGCAGGCGGCCCGGGGATCAGCACCTGACCAGGCGGCGCGGAGCAGCGTCTGGAGGTCTTCCGCGGTGACCGGGCGCGGGTTGGACGGCGGGACGGACGGCAGGATCGCCGCGGCCGCGTCGGCGACCGAGTCCTCGGTGAAGCCGTAGTCGGCCAGCGCGTGCGGCGCGTCGAGCTCGGCCTTGAACGCGAGGAGGCCGTCCAGCGCACTCCCGGGGGTCGCGCCGCGCGCCTCGGCTCCGACGACGGTGCTGAGTGCTTCGGCTCCGGCCGCCGTGCCGCCCGCTTCGCCCGCGCTGAAGGCGGCCGCGATGCGCCGCTCGGCGGCGGGGGCGGCCGGGCCGTTGAACGCCAGCACGTACGGCAGCACGGTCGCGTGGGTCTGCGCGTGCGGCAGGTTGTACTTGCCGCCGAGCACGTGGCAGATCTTGTGGTGCAGGCCGGAGCCGGCCGACGCGAACGCGGCCGCTGACAGGTAGGCCGCGTACAGGGCGCTCTCCCGGCCGTCGAGGTCCATCGGGTCGGCCACGATCTTCGGCAGGCCTGACCGCAGTGCCCTGATGCCCTCGGCCGCGAGCGCGGCGTTGACCGGGTCTGCCGTCGGCCCCCACATCGCGTCGATGCAGTGCGCCAGCGCGTTCAGCCCGGACGCGACCGACATGGCGACCGGGAGGGACATGGTGAGGGCGGCGTCGTAGACGATCGACGCGGGCAGCACCCGGGGGTCGGTGCCGGTGGTCTTCTTCGCACCTTCGGTGAGCCCCCAGACCGCGGTCGCCTCCGAGCCGGCGTAGGTGGTGGGGACCGCGACGACCGGCAGGCCGGCGGTCAGGGCGACGGCCTTGGCCAGCCCGGTCGTCGAACCGCCGCCGACGCTGACGAGGGCGTCGACGCGGTGCTCGGCGGCCGCCTGCCTGGCCCGTTTCGCCACCTCGACGGGGACGTGCATCACCACCTCGTCGTAGCGCAGGGCGACGGGGAGGTCCTTGGCGATCGTGTCGGCAAGCCGCATCTCGTTCTGCGACGCGATCAGCATGACGCGGGCGGCGCCGAGGCGGCCGATCTCATTGCCCAGGTTGACGGCCGCCTCGCCTGAACCGAAGCAGACGCGCTGTGGGAGGGTCTCGTGAACGAAGCGCATGCCTCTATCTTCGGCTACGGGAGGCGCTAACCTACCAGTGACGCACCGCGCAGGCGCAGAGGAGACCCGCATGGCCATGCCGCCCGTGCCGCCCGTGCCGGGGACCGGCGCACGGGGCGGCGGCAGGGCCGGCGACGAGTTCTCGCCGGCGGCGCTGCGCGCCTGGCTGTACGAGGTCGCGCCCGACGGGACCAGCCACGTGATGGGGACGGCCTCCGGCCGTTCGATGGTGCCGGTCGAGCCCGGCGGCACCTTGTACGTCTCCGTCGAGGGCGGCCAGAACACGCCGACGAGGAAGTACCTGAAGGCGCCGCCCGCCGAGGGCATGTCCACCGACCCGGTGACGGTCAGCATGGACCAGCGCACCGGGTTCTGGATGATCCAGAACAGCGGCCGCACGAACACGCTGCGGGTGCAGCAGTACGGGCTGTCCGCGGTCCCGCTACGCCCGCAGACCGCGATGCCGATGGCCGGGCGTGACGCGGCGGTGTGGATCCCGGTGGTGCCGCACGGGCTGACTCCCGGCACCAGCGAGAGCTTCCGGCTGCTGGTGCTGTCCGGTCCGGAGAAGCAGGACGGTTTCGGGGTGACGAGGCTGATCACCGCGCCGCGGCGGTACCTGTCCGACGCCAAGCAGGAGGCGCTCATCGCCTACTTCGGCGACCACCTCTCCTGGCCGCCGCTGCCCGCTCCCCACGTCAGGCAGCAGGCGGAGGTCGAGAAGATCGCCGTGCAGTTCCGGCTGCCGAAGGCGCCGACGCCCGAGCGCTGGGCCCGCAACCGGTTCGACGTGCTGGCCGGCAGGGACGGGCTGTTCCGTGACGCGGACTGGTTCCCGCGGCTCGGCGGTCCCGACCGGACCCTGGCCAATCACCTGGCCGCGTTCCACCGCCTGGTCGAGCTGCGCACGATCACGCTGCGGCGGGTGTGCGAATGGGCCGAGAAGCACGACGTCGCGCCGTACGTCATCATCGACCGGCTGCTCGTACCGCCGCGCTGAAGCGGCCGGGCCGCTGACGTAGCGGCCCGGGCTGGGTTACCGGCCAGGGCTGCGTTACTGGCCGGGCGAGCGCTGCGGCTCGTCGACGGAGGCGGCCAGCCCGACCGCGACGACGGTGTCGTGCCAGCTGCGCGGGTCGGCGAACTTCTGCCCCGCGAGCGCGGCCGCCTTCATCAGCCCGTCCTTCAGCAGCGCGGGGTCGTCCGGGGGCACGAACACCGCGCCCGCGTAGCCGCTCGCGGCCTCCGGCAGGCCGCCGACGCTGGTCACCACGATGGGCAGGCCCCAGCTCATCGCGACGTGCAGGATGCCGCTGCTCGACGAGCGCCGGTAGGGCAGCACGACCACGTCCGCGTGCGCGAAGGCAGCGCCGACAACCTCGTCGGGCACGTACTCGTTGACGAACGTGATGCGGTCCGCGTGCGGGCTGGTGGCGATCAGCTCAGCCGGCTCGGTGGTGCCCTCCCAGGTCTCACCGACCACGGTGAGCCACAGACGCTCGACTTCTTCCCTGGGCAGTGCGTTGAAGACGCGGAGCAGGTCTTCCAGTCCCTTGTACGGCCGTATCAGGCCGAAGAACAGCAAATTGACGACGCCGTCTTTAGGCGCCGACCGCACGGCGGAGACCGCCGCCGCGACGGCCGGGTCGGCCGAGTCCGCCGAGACCTCCCGGTACTGGTCGTAGGGGCCGTGCGGTACGAGTGCCACCCGCACGTCGATCGGCCCGTAGCTCGACTCGAAAAGCTGCCAGTCGGCTTTGGAGTGCACGATGCAGCCGTGCGCGAGCCGCAGCAGCGTCTTCAGCCCCCAGTGCCCGTAGCTGCGGGCGAGTGCGAAGCCTGCTTCCCCGGGGTCCTGCAGCTCGTGCAGTTCGATGACCACCCGCATGCCCGCCGCCCTGGCCGCGATCGCCAGCAGCAGGTACGTGTGCAGGGTGGCAGTGGTCCACCACTCGAGCAGCAGCACCTTGGAACGGCGGGCGCGCAGGAACCGCAGCGCCTTGAACAGGGAGGTTCCCCAGAACCAGTCAATGCCGTCGAAAACCGCGACGTCCGGGCGGTACTTCATGCTCGCCCGGCGCAGGCCGACGCGCTGCTTGCCGGGGTAAAGGAGGCGCGGAAGCAGCCGGCGGATCAGCAGGACGCTGGTCTCGCACTGGTCGCTGGCCATGGAGTTCGCCAGCCGGCAGGTGTAGTAGCTGATGCCGGACGTGAACCGCCAGCCCGGGCCGACTAGGCAGACAGAAAGGGGCGACTCACCGTCTCCGGCGGCAATTCCTTCTTCGTCAGCGATGTTATCGCGCGCCATTTCAGCTGACTCGCCGGAGGGAAAACCAGACTCAACAAAATTATCTTCACTCGGTACTTTGGTCGACTCAAATGATGGCGGCTGAAGCCCACGAGTAGTCACGTCGCACCTGTTCTGCTGATATTTCAAATTTCTATCACTAACTCAAAAAAATTCAGTTATTATATTTTCAAATGATGCGGGGAGTCGCTGTGCCGACCGTCAGCGGCTGACTGGAAGCGTGATCGTACCGCATCGGCTTAGACCTCGGTCTACGTTTACCTCCGCTGAAGATTTGCAGCGTCAAGTCGGTGGTCGGGGGGGCTGCCGGTCCACCAGCGGCGGCATCGACTTGGTGCGTCGGCAGGGCAACGGGAAACTGGTACGAGCCTACCTAAACCGTGCGAGAGCTTTACTGCTAACTCGCAAGATCGTCGCCCGTCTACCCCACCGGTGGCCGCCTAATCACCTTCTGTAATCTACGTCACACCTGCACCGCTGAATGCGCGGCGTCGCACCCCTTGCGCGGTATGCCCGCGCCGCCAGGCTTGCGCGGGTATAGTGTCCGCTTAGTCACCATGGTCGGGAGCGCTTAGCCGGGTGCCACGCCGGCGCCGAGGGGCCGCTCCGACCCGCCCCCCCAAGTTGAGCAGGGACGCTGCCCGTTCAGCGACCCGACGGGCGGAGCAATAAGGGTCTAACAGGAGGCGGTCGCATGACGGTGCCAGCAGCGGCCCCGGCGCTCAGCGCCGGGACTTCCGGGCGGGGCGGCGGCGGGTTCTCGCCGACTCGCATCCTTGAGGTGGAGCTGGCCGCTCCGCTGCCCCGAGTTGATTACGACGGTCATTACGGCCGGGTCTGGATACTGGTGCGGCTGCACACGGAGCCCGTCGGCATCTGCGCCGCGCCGGTGCCGCCTGAGGGCATCAGCCCTGAGCGGCTGGCCGCCCTCCTGTGGCACGAGGTGAGCGGGGCCGTGACCCAGCGGTTCGCCGCCGCGGGGCGCCCGTCGCCCGCCGCATTGACAGGCAGCGGGCTGCAGGTCGACCCCTCGTGGCCGTACCTGCTTAACCGCGCGGCCGTCCTCGCCAGTGCGCCTTTTATCAGCGTTGTCGTTTGCACCAGGGACCGGCCCGAGCAGATAAAGAAGTGCCTGAACCGCCTCGCGCAGCAGGAGTACCCGCGGTACGAGGTAGTCGTCGTTGACAACGCCCCCACGTCCGACGCCTTGCGTCCCGTGGTCGAGGGCCAGTCAGGCGAAGACGCCGAATTCCGTTATTGCGTGGAACACCGGCCGGGCCTCTCCTGGGCACGGAACACCGGAATTGCTGAAGCAAAGAGCGACATTATCGCCTTCCTTGACGATGACGACGAGCCTGACGTGCACTGGCTGGCCACGCTCGCGGAAGGGTTCGCGCGCAGCGAGCGGATGGGCTGCGTCGGCGGCATCGTGCTGCCGGCCAGGCTCGACACCGCCGTCGAGGCGCTGTTCGAAGAGGTCGGCGGGCACAGCAAGGGCCGGGGCTTCACCAGGGAGACTTTTTCCAAGTCAGGCCCGCAGAGCCCGCTCTTCCCGCTGCCGCCGTTCGGCGTGGGCGCCAACATGGCGTTCCGGCGCGCGGCGCTCGACAGCATCGGCGGGTTCGACACGGCGCTCGGCGCGGGTACCCCCACCTCGGCGGGCGAGGACACCCTCGCGCTCACGCTGGTGCTGCTCGCGGGCTACGAGATCGGCTACGAGCCCGCCGCGGTGATGTGGCACCACCACCGCAAGGACATGGCCAGCCTCAACCGCCAGCTGCACGGGTACAGCGTCGGGCTCACCGCCTTCTACGCCGCCCTGGTCAGGAAGCGCCCCGGCGCGCTGATCGGCCTGGTGAAGCTGCTGCCAGCGGTCGGCGGGTACCTGAAGGGCGGCATGGGCGCGCCCGAAGAGGCACCCGCGGAGCCGCTGGAGCTCGCGTCGGAGCTGGACCGCCGGCAGCTGCAGGGGATGCTCGAGGGGCCGCTGGCCTACCTGCGCAGCAGGCGCGTGCAGCGGCGGGTCGCCGCTGTCACGCGGAGAAAATAAACCAAAAAAGTAACGTAAGTACCTAAATGGGTTACTTGCCGGAGTCGCCGCGTATGCCTGTCTCGATCGCTTATGCTGCGTCGGGACGGGGTCGGGTGTCCAGGCAGGTAGGCAGCTAGACAGGTACGCGAGGCGGCTGGAGGTTTCCGCGGCGTGGTGGCAATGGGCGGATCACTTGGCGCGCGGCCGGCGGTTCGCGGTCCGAGCCGGGTCGAGCAGGCACCGGAGGCCTCGGTGCTTTCCCGCATCCCGATCAGCGTCATCACCCTGATCGCCGCGGTCGGCGTCTTCGTCTCCTCGATGGCCTACGCCGTGGGACGCGACGGAGGCGGCAGCAGCAGCGGGTCCGGAGTGGCGCTCTACTGGGTCGGCCAGGTCATCATCGTCGTGCCGATCGCCGGCCGGCTGCTCAGCAGGCGGCAGATGAGCAACGCGTCCGCGGTCACGCTCATCGTCGTCCTCACCGTGGCCGAGTACCTGCTCAAGGTCAACTACGGCCCGCTCGGCTTCGCCTTCAACGACGAGTTCCTGCACTACCGCGGCACCACCGACATGCTGATGTCGGGCAAGCTCTTCGAGACGAACTACGGGCTGCCGATCGGCACCTACTACCCCGGCATCGAAGAGGTCACCTCCGCGCTGATATCGGCCACAGGACTGCCCGTCTTCGAGGCCGGGCTGATCGTGGCCGGCGTCGCCCACCTGCTCTTCATCCTGTTCCTGTACCTGGCTTTCTGCGTCGCCATCCGGTCGCACAGGATCGCGGGCATCGCGCTGCTGATCTACTACAGCGCGCCCGCGCTGACGTCGTTCAACTCGATGTTCGTCTACGAGACGCTCGCGCTTGCCTTCCTCGGCATGTGCATGGTCGCCGCCCTGCGGTCGGCCATCGAGAAATCGCCGGCGGACCGAAGACGCTGGTTCATCGTGGCGGTGATGTGCATCTTCGCTACCGTCATCACCCACCACATCACCAGCTACATGCTCACCCTGTTCCTGATCCTGGTGGCGGTCGCGAGCAGGCTCACCGGCTCGCGCAACACCGCGGTGAGATTCGGCATCCTGGGGGCCATCTCCCTGGTCTCGGTGATCTGCTGGATCGCGTTCGTCGCGCCCCTCACCATCTCTTACTTCAGCCCCACGATTTCCGGCATCGTCGACGGTGTCCAGGCGCTGCTGCAGAAGAGCGGGTCTGGTGCTTCTCCGGTCACCGCGACGTCGCCGTTCAGCAACACGGTCATCGGCGCCCTGGGCATCCTGGTCATCTCGGCCCTGATCGTCATCGGCTGCTGGCAGGCGTGGCGGCGCCACCGGCGCCACCCGTGGATCATCGGGATGATGCTCGGCTCCCTGGGCTGGTTCGTCGACCTCGGTATCCGGCTGGGTACCCCCGACGGGCAGGAGCTGGCCGGGCGGGCCGCGACGTTCGTCTACATCCCGGTCAGCGTTCTCGCCGCGCTCGCGCTGACCAAGCTGGTCAACAGCGGCCCGGTGCGCCGCCTGGGCGCCGCGGTCACCGCCGTCATCCTCGCCTCGGTCGTGTCGCTGCTGATCGACGGGCTCGCCAACGGCTGGCCGCCGTTCTGGGAACGGCTGCCAGGCCCGCACCTGGTGTCCAGCTTCGAGAGCTCAGTCGGCCCTGAAGAGATCGCCGCGTCCAACTGGAGCCTGAAGTACCTCGGTCCCGGCAAGCGGATCGCCTCCGACGCCGGCATCTACCCGGTACTCATCGGCTACGGCGACCAGAACCCGCTGCAGGTGATCACGGAGCTGTACAGCACCCCCACCTGGACGCCGGCCGTCGCGCAGTTCGCCGCGGGGATGAACGTGCAGTTCGTGCAGACGGACACGAGGCTGACCACCACCCTGCCGGCCGCGGGCAACTACTTCCCAGGCGACATCACGTTCGCGACCCACCCCATCGCCCCGGCCGCCATAAACAAGTACAACAACATCACCGGCGTGGCCCGCGTCTACGACGACGGGACCATCCGCTTCTACGATCTGCAGGCTCAGGGATATGTACCGCAGAAACCTTGACATCTTCATCGCGGGCGGCGCCGGGGTCCTCGGCGGTGCCGCCTACCTGGCCCGCGTGCCCGGGCCTGTCCAGGTGGTCCTCGGCATCGCGCTGTTCTTCGCGCCCGGCTACCTGTGGTCAGAGGCGATCCTCAGCCAGCGGCTGACCGGCCTCGAGCGGGCGATGACCAGTGCGGGCATGTCGCTCATCTTCCCGATCCTCGGCGGCTTCCTCTTCTACGGCCTGCACATCCCGCTGTTCCGTTCCGCCTGGGTCGGGCTGCTGGTCGTGCTCACCCTGCTCGGCGTGGTCGCTGTCGCGGTCCAGCGACTGCGCGAACCGCCGCTCGATCCCCGTCGGGACCAGGAGCGGTCGCGGGCGCCCAAGAACCGGATGTCGCTCGTGAACGTCGCCATCTTCGGCGTAGCGGCGGTCGTCGCGCTCGGGTCGGTGGCGTTCTCGGTCAAGAGCGCCGAGGCGCAGAAGTACCCGGGGGACACCGCGCTGTCGATGACCGGGCTGCCGGTACCGGGGGCTCCGTCGACAGAGACCCCGTCACCGGGCACGACGCCGACGAGCACGCCATTCGTCGACTCGACGACGGCCGATCTCGTCGTGACAAACCGGCAGGGTGTCGCCGAACAGTACAAGCTGGTCCTTTACAAGGGGACCGGTAAAACCAAGAAGGTGGTCAAGACCTGGCCTGTGATCACGCTTTCCGCGGGCCAGACATGGCAGACCACCATCGCCTACACCAAGATTAAGTACCCGCTAACGGCAGACCTGTATCTGCTACCCGACACCATTAAGGTGTACCGCTATGTTGACAACGGCGTATAGAGGTCGCGCGTAGGCCTGGAAGATTGGCGCGGTAAGACTCAATGCTAAAGACCACGCTTTTTTACGTAAGATCGGCTGTCTGCACCGCCTGGTTCCGGCTTAACGGAATTCACTGTTCGCTGGTCGCTTGCGACGGTCAGATGCCGGGGCTCGACGGGTCAGGCAACGTTCAAATCGGGAAGCGGTTTGTCGTCCGCGGCGTAGTCGCCCGCTGTGAAATCGCGGCTAAAGCCAACGCGCAGATTCTGATAGGCGACCGCGTCTTCCTTAACCAGGGAGTTGTTATCGGGGCTGTTGAGTCGGTTGAGATCGGCGACGACACCCTGATCGGCGACTTTTCCGCCGTCTATGATTCGAATTACCATGAGCTTGAGCCTGGTCACCCGGACAAGCCGCGGCCGGTGCGGATCGGCAAGAACGTCTGGATCGGCAGCGGTGTGCTGGTGCTGCCGGGCAGCGTGATCGGCGACCACACCGTGGTGGCCGCCCGGTCGGTGGTCAAGGGCACCCTCCCGCCGCGGGTGCTGGCGGCGGGCAACCCGGCCCAGGTTGTCAAGGAGCTGGACATACCAGAAGGCTGGCGGAGAGGCTGAGATGGCTGATCTCGCCGCGCGCCCCCCGCCCGCGAGAACGCGCAGGTTCAGAGCGGGCCCGTTACAACTAGTGTCAAACGATCATAGATTAGTGACCATCACGATCTATGTCCACAGTACTAAACGTCTGCGAAGCCGTGACCGATCTGTGTAGACTCCTGCCACAGGTGGAATGTCGAACACCCAAGTCACAACATCGCTACTTTGTACGGATCGCCCGGAAGACAAGCCGCGATGTGTGACGGCGGTGGCCGGCAGTTGAGACACCCTCTAATGAGGAGCCTTGAGATGCCCTCAGCGAGGGATTGGGCTAACCGGGTCCGGGCGGACCGGGATAAGGGGATAGCCGTGGTAAGCATTGAGACTCCGAGCGTGGCGCTTGACGCTGAACGCGCAGGGTCGTCCTTTGGTCCGAGTTCAGTGGATGCTGTTAGGGCACTACGTTCCGTGGATGATATGACTCATATCGGTGATGACGGGGGTTCCGTGCCCGTTAAGTTGTCAATTCTCATGGCCGCCTACAATGAAGAACGAACCATCACTAAAGCGGTCCACGGGATTCTCCAGGCTAGTTTTCCCTGTGAGGTCGAGCTGATCGTTGTCGACGACGGCAGCGCCGACGCCACACCCGACCTGCTGAAAGAAATCGACGACCCGCGGGTGATCGTGCACCGGCACGCCAAGAACTCAGGCAAGGGCGCGAGCATTCTCACTGCGGCTTCTCTTGCGACGGGAACGCACATCATTCCCTTCGACGCCGATATGGAATACGCGCCAGAAGACATCGCTGACATGCTCGGCCCGGTCATCAAGGGCCGCTGCGACGTCGTCTACGGTGTCCGGCTCTTCGGGTGCAACACCGTGTACCAGTCGTACCGGTACGCGATCGGCAACAAGGTGCTGACGCACTTCACCAACATTATGTACAACTCGTACCTTAATGACTTGCACACCTGCCTGAAGCTGATACCGCTGCCGATGTTCCGGCAGCTGAACCTGACCGAGACCGGCTTCGGTCTCGACACGCAGGTGACCGCGATGCTGCTGCGTGACGGCGTGCGCCCGTTCGAGGTGCCGGTAAGTTACTACAGCCGGTCACACGAGCAGGGCAAGAAGATCAACTGGCGCGACGCGGTCTGGTGCGTGTGGATCCTGATGCGGACCCGCGTGTCCGGCGGGAAGCGGACAGGCTCCAGGGTCCAGGCCAAGTCCGCCGAGTTGCAGGGGCGCTGAGGATCCAAGGGTAGGGCACACCTCCGTTATGAGCTATGACCTAGAAAGCAACGAAGAGACTCTCAACGACAGGCCTGATATTGCCGTGCTTGATGACAACGCTAATGAGACCTCGGTGGCCGGTGCTGACGCGGGGACGGGCAGTGAGTACCCGACCGTCTCGGTAATCATCACGACCTACTTGATGGACCGCTGGGACTGGCTCCGCGAGTGCATCGAGTCGGCGCAGACGCAGACTGTGCCGGCATTGGAGATCATTGTTGTCGTTGACCATAACCAAGACCTGCTTGAGCAGATTGTCCGTGAGTTCCCCGGCGTCGTAGCGGTACCCAATATCGGCGAGCGCGGCGTGTCCGGCGGCCGGAACAGCGGCGTCAAGGCCTCGCGGGGCGAAGTCGTGGCGTTCCTCGACGACGACGCGGTGGTGACGCCGGAGTGGCTCGGCACGCTGCTGCGGCACATCGTGGAACCGAACGTGGTGGGCGTCGGCTGCTACAGCGACGGCCTCTGGGAGAACCCGTGCCCGTCCTGGTTCCCGAGCGAGTTCGGCTGGACCATCGGCGTCTCGTACGCGGGTTTGCCCGAGGAGCCGACTGCCGTGCGCAACGTCTGGACGTGCGCCATGCTCGTCAAGCGCAGCGCGTTCGAGGTCGTCGACGGCTTCCGTGAGGACTTCGGCAAGATCGGCAACCGGTCCCTGCCTGAGGACACTGACCTGTGCTTGCGCATCGCCGCGGTGCAGGAGAACGCGGTCTGGATGTGGGACCCGGCGAAGGTGATGAGGCACCGGGTGCCCGCCGGCCGGGCAACCTTCAGTTACGTGCTCAGCCGCTGCTTCCTGCAGGGGTGGGGCAAGGCCGCGATGGCGCGGATGGACGGGTTCGACGAGAGCACCTCGAGCGAGCGCTCCTACGCGATCCGCACCCTGCCCGCCGGCATCAGGCGCGGCCTCACGGACGCGGTGCGCGGCGACCTGTCCGGCCTGGCGCGCAGCGGCGCGATCGCGGCCGCCTTCTCGTTCGCGGTCGCCGGCTACGCCTGGTACCTGGCCCAGAGCCTGGTCGCCCGGGGCAAGCACCACTAAGACCCGTCCCCCGTACGGCCTGAGACCTCCCTGGTCTCAGGCCGTTTCGTTTTCGCGGCGCCCGGCTGGAACGCGAAAGTGCCCCCGTCCGCCGGACGGGGGCACTTTGCCGTTGCTGTTACTGGCGGGCGCTACCGGGCTCCGCCGCGGATGGCGGTGCGCGCCGTCCTGGCCGTTGACTTGGCCCGTCGCACGACCGAGTACCCCCGGGTGAGCACCCGGTCCCGGCGCAGCGTGGCCGTGTCCTCGCCGTCAACCATCCGGCGGAAGTCGTCCATCGTCGTCGAGCGCTGCACGGTCAGCCGGGGCAGTTCGAACGCGTCGGTGCCGCCGGTCGTCATGGCGTTCCCGACCGCGTAGCCGTAGTCGTAGCCGCGCTCCTTGGCCACCCGCCGTACCGTCTTGTTCGAGTAACCGAACGGGTAGGCAAGTCCGGGTACCGCCATGCCGAGCTTGTCCTCAATCAGGGCCTTGGGGCTGTACAGCTCTTCCCGCAGCTCACGCTCAGGCAACTGGTCGAGCTGAGGGTGCCGGTAGGTGTGCGCGCCGACCTCGGTACCGCAGTGCACCGCCTCGTCGAGCTCACGCCAGTTCAGCATCCGCTTGGCCTTGCCGTCCAGCCCGATCCAGCCCGTGGTCACAAAGATCGTGCTGACAAGTCCGTGCTGCTTGAGCAGCGGCAGGGCGTGATCGTAGAAGTCGCCGTAGCCGTCGTCAAAGGTCACCGCAACCGGGCGCTCGGGCAGGCCGTTCCCGCCGTCAGCAAGGATCGCGGCCAGGTCTCCCGCGGTGAGCGAGTTGAAGCCGGCGTCGCTGAGGTAGGTCATCTGATCGGCGAAGACCTCGGGCGCGACGGCCAGCTTGCTCGAGGTCGCGGCCGCGTCCGCGATCTCGTGGTACATCAGCACGGGCACCCGAGACGGCGAAATCGGCGTCATAGAATCAGACCTCCGTCAACTACAGCAACATATCACGACGTTATGCGATTAGATCGGCAAGTCTACCGGCCGGTGCCGCCCTGCGCCGGGCAGTAAGCTGAAGATTCCCTGCAGATTCTTTTGGCTCTTTATAAAGACTTTACGTGACTGCAGGTAGTTTTACGTGTGCACATCGGTGTCAATGCGGTTGCTTCGTCGGTTCTTCCTGCTTGACCTCCGGGGTGGAGATCGCCATCAGGGCGTCGATGCCCGCCTGCTGCCTGTGCCGGTAGCTGAGCCGCTGGGGCGGCAGCCCGGCCGCCGACTGTCCGCCGAGCAGGTCGAGCGTGGTGATCGCACTCGGCCTGGTCCGCGGTCCGGTCGCGCCGCCCGGGACAACGGGGAAGCCGCCGGTCCGCCAGACCTCGGTCGCCACGTCGAGCGTGTGCTCGTTGGAGGACGCCGCCGTGGCCAGCGCGAACAGGGCGGCGAAGCTGCCGGTGTCCGTCCTGGCGGTGGCGCCGCCCGGCAGCTCGGTCAGTGCGCCGGTCAGCCTGACCAGTTCGCCCGTCACCCGGGCGAGCGGGCCGGTCGCCGGGCGCAGCGCGCTGGCGGCCTGCGCATCGGCCGGGACGGCAGGGAAGGCGCCGGTCGCGGCGGCGGTGCGGGCGTACGCCGCGCGCAGCACCGTCGGCGCGGTGACCAGGCCCTCGATGGTGAGGACGCCGAGGTAGCCGAACGAGAGCCCGTCAAGGCCGGCCAGCTTGCCGCCGACGACGATCGCGACCATCTCGCAGCTTGAGGTGCAGCAGAGCAGCAGGGCGGCCCTGCCGACCCGGTTGGTCGCCCGGGAGACGGCGATGAACTGGGCCTTCGGCATCTGCGGTATGTAGCCGATGATCAGCAGGAGCAGCGGTACCGTGCCCTGCTGCGCGTAGATGGGGTTGAACAGGCCGAGCGCGAAGTGCGCGCCGACCGCCAGCACCACCATGACCGGCACCCCGATCATCAGCGACACCCGCAGCACGAAGCGCAGCTTCTCGGCGATGAGCTCAGGCGACGCCGACGCGATCGCGAACAGCACGGTGGACAGGTGGACGGGCACCATGAACAGGAACGAGGAGATCATGTACGCCACGTAGAAGACGGCGTTCTCCTTCGGCCCGACCGCGACCGTCACGATGATGGGGACGAGCCTGGGCGGGGTCGCGATGGCGAGGTTGAGCCAGTTGTGGTTGAGCGCGACCTTGAACAGCTTGCGCAGCAGTGCCCAGTCGGGCCGGTGCCAGACCTTGGAACCGCCGCGGAACAGCATGACGGCGGACGGGACCATGGACAGGGCTGTCGCCAGCGTGAACGACAACGTGATGCCCACGCCGTAGTCGTCGTGCAGGAATATCGTCGTGGCCGGCAGGATCGCGAGCTTGAGGGCGGACATGGCGAGGTTGCGCCACAGCTGCACGCTGCCCCGCATCAGGCCGATCGTGCCCTCGTCGAAGACCATCGTCGCGCCGGTCAGCAGCGCGCCAGAGCAGAACATGACGATCCGCGGCAGTGTCCCGTCGATGTCGGCGAACTTGTGGCCGAAGCCGAGGACCTCAACGCCGATCAGGAAGATCAGCGCGAGAATCAGCGACCCGACGGCGGACGTGATCAGCGACGCGGAAAACAGCCCGCCCCGCTCGCGGCGGCGGGGCAGCTCGCCGATCAGCATCGTGCCGAGGCCGAACATGCCGATCGTGCCGATCAGCTGCATCGCGTTGGTGGCGGCGGAACCGAAGCCGACCGCCTCGGGCTTGAACTCCTTGGCGGCGATGATCCAGAACACAAAACCGAACACTGAAGTCAGACCAGTGGTTGCGGCGAGGCTGCCGGCGTTCTTCAGGAGATCGGAGTTCCCCTGCAGCTTGGCGCGCAGCTTTGCCATCAGTCCTGAGCTCTGCGGGTCATTCATGGCGGTATCAGGTTATCTGCCGGCTCGCGTCCAGCGTGGCCTGTTTGCGGCGACGGTGACGTTACCCACGGTGCCCGAGGGGCAGGTTAGCGGGCGCGATGCCCGCTCGCGGGCGGGTATCGCGGGTGCGGCCTGGCCGGAAACGACATAATGGTTGCACTGGCCGTCGCACGTCGGGCGGCTTACGGGGCCTGACATGACTACCTGTTAGAGATGAAGATGCAAAATTTCCTGAGTTCTTACCTGCGCGCTTTCGATACTTCTGCTTTTTTGGCTCAGGCGGCCCGCGGTTACGTGAAAACCACGTGCACGCCCGCCCAGTTCGGCCGGTTCCCGAATGTCCGGGGCAAGGTCAGGTTCCACATCCGCGGCCAGGCGGTCTTCGGCGAGCGGTTCACGGCGCTCGGCGATGCCGGAATGGTGCGGATCGCCGTGCGCGAAGGGGCCAGGCTCACGATCGGCGACCACGTTGCGATGAACTACGGGGTGTCAATCGAGGTCTGGCACGAGGTCCGGATTGGCAGCAAGGTGATGATGGCGCCCAATGTGTCGATCATCGACGACAACCGGCACGAGCTTGAGCCAGGCACCCCGCTTTACAAGGGGCCCACGGTCATCGGGGACAACGTGTGGCTGGCGGCGAACGTGGTGATCCTCCCGGGCGTGACGATCGGCTCGGGCTCGGTCATCGCCGGGAACTCCGTGGTAAGCCGGGACATCCCGCCGAACTCGTTCGCCGGCGGCAGCCCGGCCCGGGTGGTCAAGACGCTCAACGTGCCCCCCGGTTGGTCGCACAGGTTCGGCTTCGAGCGCAACGAGCCCGCGCCCGGCATGCTGGCCAGCCTGCGCCGTACGTTCAGCGGTGACCCCAACGCGGCGATCGCCGATTCCGACGCGGCCGAACTGGACCACGAGCCCGTCCGCTGAGCCCCGGCTTTACCGGGTTACTTAGCGGGCTGCGGGATCGCGATCGGATGGCCGGTGGCGTGCCAGACCGCGACGGCCAGGCCGACGACCAGCAGCGGGAAGATGATCGAGGTTTCGCAGAACTTCGCCGTGGTGATCTGCAGCGGCCGCGGCAGCAGGTGGAACTCGTGCATGCTGGCCGGCCAGAACAGCGGGCAGCCGCCGTGGGTCAGCTCGTCTCCCGCGATGTGCGCGGCGGTGCCAAGCGCGACCGCGGTCCCGAGCAGCGGCACGTGCCAGGATCCGACCGGCAGCTGGGTCAGGTCGGCACCGGTGAAGCAGGTGACCAGTGCGGCGGCGATGCCGATCAGGTCGCCGAAATGGCCGCCGATGTGCAGCGCGCGCAGCGCCGACGAGTACAGCAGCGCCAGGATCAGTGCGGCCGGGACGATGTGCCACGAGAACACCAGGTGCCCGGCCGCCAGCGGTTTCGGTTCGGAGAGCTGGTAGAGGCCGGCCCCGTAGGCGGCGGCCGTGAAGACGGTGATGCCGACAATGCTGTGCGTGCCGTGCCGGTGGCCGCCCGAGAGCCGGTCCACCACCCAGGCGAACCACTCAGTCAGGAAGCCGAACGACCGGGAGATCGTCGAGTCCGGGTGGTCGATGTCCGGCAGTACCCCCGCGCCGGCGGTGAGTACCACGCCCGCCGCGAGGTACGCCACCCGTACGTGCAGCTCCGGTGCGAGCGCCGCGAACACGACCGCGCCGCTCAGCGCATGGTCCCTGCCAAGCATCGCCGAAGCACTCCCGGGGAGACGGAAACTGGGGTTTTCCGTCGCAAGCCTTCCATATCGCGGTGCTTTCCTGTCGGCGCCACGCGCGGCAGGTTTCCGTGGGTTAAAGAACGGTCAAATGCCCCCTCTGGGCCCGGTTTGCCCAGTACGGTTGCGACCGGAAAGTTTGTCTACTCCTAACACGTACCTCTGAGGAGGTCCTCTTGGCCACCCTGCAGGCGCTGCTTCTCACCCCCGAGAACGCCCCGCACCCGCAAGTCGTCGCCGACACGCAGGCGCTTGTCGACGGCGAGATTGCCAGCAAGGGCATTACCGCTGCCCCGCTTAAGGCTGCCTACAAGGCCGTGACCGCATTTGCTCCCGGTTACCTCACCGAGGCGGTCACCGCGATGCTGCCGGGCATGGTGTACCAGCTCGAGCCGTACTGGGCGGACTTCAACACCTCGGGCGGCGCCGACTTCGGTGACTACCTCGCCAAGCGCGGCCCCGAGGTCTCCGAGTCGCTGCTGGCCGTGACCGACGACATGGCAGGCAAGTCCGGCCGCGCCGCGGTTGTGAAGGCGTACCAGATGGTTCGCGGCGGTGCCAGCAAGAACATCGAGACGGCGCTGCCCGCGCTCGGCACGCTGGTGCAGAAGTACTCCTGACGTTCACTGCCCGCGCCCGCGGCGGCCATATCCTGACCAGGTGACGGCTACCGCGGGCGTTGTGCTGGCCGGAGGGCGCTCGTCGCGGATGGGCACCCAGAAGGCAGCTCTCGACTGGCACGGCCGCACGCTGCTTTTCCGTACGGTGTCGGTGCTCGCGGCCGCGACCGGCGGCCCCGTCGTGGTCGTCCGAGCGGCCGGGCAGCCGCTGCCGCGCCTGCCGCGGGCGACGATCGTCGCCGAGGACCCGCGCGAGGGCAAGGGCCCGCTCCAGGGGATCGCCGCCGGGCTGGCGGCGCTGGCGGCGCTTGACGGCGCCCCCGCTGAGCAGAGCGGCCAGGCGGCTTTCGCCGCCGCCACCGACATGCCGTTCCTGCACGCGGCCTTCGTTCGCCGGGTGCTCGCGCTGCTGGCGGAAGATCAGGCCGACGTCGCGCTCCCGGTCGCCCGCGGCTACGCCCAGCCGCTCGCCGCCGGGTACCGGGTCGCGCTCGCGACCGCCGCCGACCAGCTGGTCGCGGCCGGCCGGCTGCGGCCGGCCGACTTGTTCGCGTCGTGCGCGGTGACCCGGCTCGACGAGGCGCGGCTGCTTGCCGACCCGGCGCTTGCCCGCGCCGACCCGGACCTTGACTCCCTGGTCAACGTCAACGACCCGGCCGAGTACGCGGCGGCGCTGGCCCGGGCGGCACCGGACTGAGCCGGGCGGCTCAGTAGATGACGTAGCCGACGGCCGCAGTGCCCGTGTCGTTGCGGCGGACCGAGACCACCCCGGTCTTGGCGGGGTCAGGGAAGGTGATCACGGCCAGGCCCTTGTTGCCGTCGAGGACGACAGACGGGTGGATGCGCCAGGCCGTGTCGAAGATCGCCACCCGCAGCTGGGCGAGCGGCACGTTCTGCGCGTGGGTGTCGCAGCCGAACGCGATGTGGTGGGCGGTGCCCATCGGCACCGGGATCACCGTGAATGCCCCGTGGCCCGTGTTGAGCTGGCCTGACTGCAATTCCGCCTCCGTGACGATCGGGTCGTCGGTGGTCGTCGTCGTGGTGAAGAAGTTGCTGAGCAGCAGCGACTGGTCGAGGACGAGGCCGCCCGCGCTGGAAGTCCACTGCGTGCCGTCGGCGTTCACGCTGAGCGCGCCGCAGCTGCCTGGCCCGCAGATGTGCTCGCCCGCGCCGTAGTGGGCGGTCCACAGCCGGGTACTGGCCCGGGCGATCGCGGCCTGTCTGAGGACCGGCAGGATGCTGGCGTTCATCGCGGACGCGCTGGCGTAGATGACCGGGCGCTTGATACCGCGCGCGACTTGCCTGGCGTACCAGCCGGGGACGGCCGCCGGCTCCGACGCGCCTGACTCGACGTCGAGCACGTCCGCGTTGTTGCCGGAGAACAGCGCGATCGACAGGTGCTCCGCCTTGGGGAAGGCGCTCACGATGTAGGCGTAGTTGGGCTGGTTGCCGATGCCGCCGTCGACGTAGGCCGCGTAAGCGGCGGCACCGGCAGGAAACTGGTCGTTGTATGCGGTGTCGTACATGGTTATGCCGGCCACCAGAAGACGGTAACCCTTCCCGCGCGGCGGGGTAGGCCCGTTCGCGCCGCGCGGGTGCCGGTTTAGTCAGTGCCGGCGCCTGTTTAGTCAGTGCAGGTGACCGGGACGGCCGGTCAGCCGGCCGGGGTACCGCAGTTGGCGCAGAACCGGGCGCCGCCTGGCAGCTCGTTCCCGCACTCGGTGCAGTGCTTGACGGCCGGTGCCATCGCCGTGCCGCAGCTCATGCAGAACTTGGCGCCAGCTGGGTTGGGGGTCGAGCACGACGCGCAGGCCGGCCCGGCCACCACCGTGGGCGGGGCAGCCGCGGGCGCGGGCGGCGGGGGCGGCGGAGCCTGCTGCTGAGGCGGCTGCTGCTGTTGCTGCTGCGCGCCGGCCATCATGCCCGGCAGCGCGAAGCCGGCCCCGAGGAACGCGCCTTGTACCGCGCCGCCGCCCTGGGCCATCCCCTCGCCCGCGCCGAGCGCCATCTCGCCCGCCGCGTACTGCTGGAACCCGCCGGCGAGCTGAGAGTAAGAGGTGTCGCGGGCGAGCCGCTTCAGCTGCTCGGCATCCTCAGGTGCCAGGTTGATGTCAAAGTTGCCCATCCGGCTCAGCGCGAGACCATAGGCCTCGATCTGCCCGTTCGCCGAGGTGATCGCGGCCTGCTCAATCTCCGGCGAGTGCACGGAAAGCCCCAGGATCGGCCAGCCGTTCGCGACGATCTGCGTGGTGACGTTGGTGCGCAGGGTCTTGAGCACCTGCTCGCTCACCCAGCCGGCGATCTTCTCGTTGTCGGTCACGTCAACGGTGGAAGTCAGGTTGGTGATCAGCCGGGCCGGGTCGATCACCCGCAGCGCGTACTCACCGAAAACGCGCAGCGTGACGACAAGCCCGGTGCGCGGGTCCTGGACGTCGTCGACGCGGCCGCCGAAGCGGAAGCCGGTGTACTCGCGGGTGCCGACGAAGTACAGCTCCGCCCGGTAGGCATTGCCACCGGTGGCGAAGTCGATGATCGCGCCCAGCCCGGGGATCTCGTCCGCGTCGATGGAGTGCCGGCCGGGCCCCATCGTTGCCGCGATCTGGCCGGTATTGACGAACATCGCCACTTCGTCGGCGTTGACGATCGCGTGCGTGAAGCGACGGATCGTGACGTCAGGCCACTTGAAAACAATCTGGCCCTTCTTGCCATCAGGTACCGCGATAAATTCCCGCGAAAACAGTGCCATAGCACAGACGATACAGGTTTAGGGCAAGTAAAGGCTTCCCAGCAGCCAAAGCGAAGCCCGGCTGCTATGTTCTGCCCGTGGAAGCAATCCAGTGCGGGTGGTGTAAGGCTCAGAATCAGCCAGGAACCACCACGTGTATGACTTGCGGTGCGCCGCTTGACGTCCGTGACAAAGTAAGCGACTCCGGGTGGCGCGAAGCACCGCGGCTGCGCGACATGACCGAGTTCAAGTTCTCGGCGAGCACCTGCCAGGTTGAAGGCGAGCTCGTCCCCGTTGCTGAGATCAACCTCTCTCCCCAGGACGGTGTCTACTTCGAACACCACATCCTGCTGTGGAAAGACGAATCAGTCCCGCTCTCCTCGATGCCGACCAACGGCCCGAAGCGCTCGATCCTTGGCGGCATGCCGCACATCGTGACCGTGGCGAACGGCCCGGGCCGGATCGCGTTCTCCAGGGACGCGCCTGGCGAGCTTGTTGTCCTGCCGCTGCACCCCGGTATGGAGCTTGACGTACGCGAGCACGCCTTCCTGCTCGCATCGCACTCCATTCAGTATTCCTACATCCGGATCAAGGGCCTGGTGAACCTGCTGCACGGAGGCAGCGGCATGTTCATGGACCGGTTTGTCACCGCGCAGTACCCCGGGCTGCTCATGCTGCACGGCAACGGCAACGTCCTCGAGCGCACCCTCGGCCCCGGCGAGAAAATCCTCGTCGAGCCGGGCGGTTTCCTCTACAAGGACTCCACCGTGAACATGCAGGCCGTCCAGATGCAGCTGAAGACCGGCGTGTTCGGACGGCACGGCATGTACCTGGCCGAGATGACCGGCCCCGGCCGGATCGGCATCCAGTCCATGTACCACCACCACGGGTCCGGCGAGTAACCGGCGATGAACACGTACGTGTGCCGGTACTGCAGGCAGCCGAGCGACCCCAGTCAGCCGACCTGTCCGCTGTGCGGCGCGCCGGTTGACATCAAGGACAGCATCAGCGACTCCGGCTGGGTCGAGCAGCCGCCGATCAGGGACATGGCCAAGCTGCAGTTCGGCCAGTCGCACTGCCAGATCGCGGGGACCGTGGTCCCGGTCGCGGAATTCAACCTCGCCCAGGGCGAGATGGTCTACTTCTCGCACCACGTGCTGCTCTGGGCCGACCCGGCTACCCGCATGCAGAGCATGTCGATGCGCGGCGGCTGGAAGCGGATGATGGCGGGCATGCCGATGATGATGGTGGAGGCCCACGGGCCCGGCCACATCGCTCTGTCTGACAACCACGCGGGCGAGGTCATCGCGCTGCCGCTGCAGCACGGCCAGTCGATGTGGGTCAAGGAGCACCGCTTCCTGACCGCGACAGGGAACATCAAGTACGACTGGACGAGCAACGACGTCTGGTACGTGACCGGCGACAGTGACGAGCAGGAGTACCACTACCCGATGGGCCAGTACGGTGACATCTTCACCGCGTCTGACCGGCCGGGGATGCTGCTGCTGCACGCTCCTGGCAACGCGTTCATCCGCGACCTGCAGCAGGGCGAGTCGCTGCTCGTCCAGCCCAGCTCGCTGATCTACCACGATGTGTCGGTCCGGGTTCACCTGCACCTTGAGTACCCGCGGAACCGTGGCTTCGCGTTCTGGCGCAACAACTGGGACTACCGCAACATCATGGCCCGGGTGGTCGGTCCTGGCCGGGTCGCGGTCAACTCGATCTTCGAGCGTCCCGAGGGAATAGAAGCCATCAGGAACCACTCCTACGCCACCCGGCATCGCTGGTAGGCAACCAGGTTCTGGATAGGCGCGCCGGATCGGGGTACCTCGTTCTGCGTGGACCCGCTTGCGGAGTACCGCGGCAAGCGCGATCCGGCGCGCACTACCGAGCCTTTTCCCGAGACCGGACTCCCCGGGGCCGAGCCGTCCGCGGCCGGCCGGATCTTTGTCGTGCAGGAGCACCACGCCCGGCGGCTGCACTGGGACTTCCGGCTTGAACGCGACGGCGTGCTCGTTTCCTGGGCGCTGCCCAAGGGCGTCCCCGACGACCCGGCCGTGAACCATCTCGCCGTGCACACCGAGGACCACCCGCTTGACTACGCCGGGTTCTCCGGCGAGATCCCGCGCGGCGAGTACGGCGGGGGCGCGGTCACGATCTGGGACCACGGCACTTACGAGGTCCTCAAGTGGACCGACCGCGAGGTCAAGGTCAACCTGAACGGCACCCGGGTGTCCGGCGGCTACGTGCTGTTCGCTACCGGCGGCAAGAACTGGATGATCCACCGCGAGCGGCTGCCGCTGCCCGCCGAGCTGGCGCCGATGCTCGCCTCGCCCGGCGGCCCGCCGCCTGTGCGCGACCTCGCGGCCTGGGCGGTCGAGATGAAGTGGGACGGCGTTCGCGCGCTGGCGTTCATCGAAGGGGGCAAGCTCAGGCTGGTGTCGAGAACGGGCAAGGACATCAGCACCACCTACCCCGAGGTCGCCGGGCTCGGCCGGGCGGTCGGCCACAAGCAGGCGGTGCTCGACGGCGAGATCGTGGCGCTCTCAGGCGGCCGTCCTGATTTCGAGGCGCTGCAGCCCCGTATGCACGTCTCCTCGGCCGCCCAGGCGGCCCGCCTGGCCGAGCAGACCCCGGTCACCTATCTCGCGTTCGACATCCTGCAGCTCGACGGGCGCCCGCTGACCGGGCTCAGCTACGCCGGGCGGAGAGAAATACTCGAGACCGTCGTACCGAACGCCAGCGGCTGGCAGTCACCACCCGCCTTCCCCGGCGAGGACCTGGACGCCGTGCGGGCCGCTTCTGTCGCCAACGGACTCGAAGGCGTGGTGATCAAGCGGCTCGACTCTTTCTACGAGCCTGGCGCCAGGACGGGCAGCTGGCGCAAGCTCAAGAACGTGCTCGGCCAGGAGGTCGTGGTGGCCGGCTGGAAGCCGGGCAAGGGCAACAGGACGGGGCTGATCGGCTCGCTGCTCATCGGCTACTACGAGACCGGTCCTGACGGCCAGCGCAGGCTGCTGTACTGCGGTCACGTCGGAACGGGGTTCTCCGACCAGGACCTGCGCATGCTGACCCGGCGGCTCGAGCCGCTGCGGCGGCCGCGCAGCCCGTTCGACGGCCCGGTGCCGCCCGAGTACGCCCGGCCGGCCGTCTGGGCGGAGCCGCGGCTGGTAATCGAGGTCCTGTTTGACCGCTGGACGAAGGCCGGCCGGATGATCGCCCCCGCCTACCAGGGGCTGCGCGATGACAAAGACCCCGCGGACGTGGTCCGGGAGACCTGACCCCGCATGACTCGGCATGAACGTGGCATGACTCGGCGCGACTCGGGCGCGACCCGGGCGCGACCCGGCAGAAAGGCAGCTTGATGAGTGACAAGATCACAGTTCACGTGGACGGCCGCGATATCGCCCTGACCAACCTGGCCAAGGTGCTGTACCCGGCCGACGGCGTCACCAAGGCCGAGGTCCTCGACTACTACCAGCGGATCTCCCCGGTGCTGCTGCCGCATGTCAAGGGCCGGCCGATGACGCTCAAGCGCTATCCGGACGGCGTGGACGGCCAGTCGTTCTTCGCCAAGCACGCGCCGGCCGGGCTGCCGCCCTGGGTGCGGACCGGCGAGATCGTGTCGAGCAGCTCCCGGTCCCGGGCCCCGGGCGAGCCGATTGAGTACGTGGTGATCGACGACCTGCCGTCGCTGATGTGGGCGGCCAACCTGGCCGCGCTTGAACTGCATGTTCCGATGTGGCGTTTCCCCGACTCGGGTAAGGGGTCGAGGTCGCCCGCGCCGGAGCACGGGTGGACACCCGACTTGCTCGTCTTCGACCTTGACCCGGGCGCCCCGGCCACGATCGTGGACTGCTGCCGGGTGGCCGAGGCGCTCAGGCCCGTCCTTGAGGCCGAGGGCCTTGACGCGCTCCCGAAGACCTCTGGCGGCAAGGGACTGCAGCTCTACGCGGACATCGCCGGGCGCAAGCTGACCGCCGAACAGGCGAGCGAGCTGGCGAAGGGTTTCGCGGAGCGCCTGGAACGGGAGAACCCCCGGCTAGTGGTGTCGCGGATGACGAAATCGCTGCGCACCGGCAAGGTGCTCATCGACTGGTCGCAGAACAACGGCGCCAAGACGACCGTCGCGCCCTACTCGCTGCGCGCCAGGGAGCACCCCACCGTCTCGACCCCGGTCACCTGGGACGAGGTGGCCGCCTGCGCGGACCCGCACGAACTGTTCTTCACCGCCACCGACACGCTGGCCCGCGTCGAGGAGCACGGCGACCTGTTCGCCGCCCTGGTCAGCGGTTCCTAGGGCAGGCTGATCCGGCCCTGCCGTTCGGCCATCAGCAGCAGTGCGTAGGCCGCCAGCGAGGTGTCGTCGACGATCCGGCCGTCCCGGACCATGGCCTCGAACTCCGCCCTGCTCACCCACGCGTGCCGCAGGCCGAGCTCTTCAGGCTCAAGGTCGGGCTCGCCCTGGGTCAGTCCGGTCGCCAGCCAGTGCTCGCCGTACTGGTTCGACGAGCCGTGGCTGGCCGACAGCGCCCCGAGGCGAGTCAGCTGCCCCGCGCGCAGTCCCGTCTCCTGGGCCAGCTCAGTCCTGGCCAGCTCCTCCGGGGTCCCGTGCTCGCCTGCGGGAAACGCACCCTGCGGGAACGACCACACGCGCCTGGCAAGCGGGTAACGGTACTCCTCGACGAGGTAGAAGCCCCCGTTCTCGGCTGGGATGATCAGCGCGAAGTCGTCCCGCTCGACCACCGCGTAGGTCCCCTGAGAGCCGTCAGCCCGCTCGATCTCGTCCCGCCGCAGCCGCATCCAGTTATCCGCGTAGACAACGCTGCTCGCCAGCGTCCGTATCTCGGGCTCAGCCGGGTCAGTGTGCACCCGAACATTCTGCCCCGCCCACCTCGACCAGCCGGCCAGGCACCCGCCAAAGACGAGAAATACTTCCACCCGCTGTCCGTGGAGTGACCGATGACCCGCCAGGAGATACCCCGCTATATCCACGGCCAGAACACCCTCGCGAATTTCGGCGACCCGCGCCACAGCCGGGCCACCACCCAAGGGCCCCGGCTTCCTCCATCAGCCCCTCACCAGCACCAGGCAACCGCCGCAACCACACCTGCGGGCTTTTGTCAGACATGAGGGGCCGATCCAGGGGAACCGCATTGGGCTGACGACAAGCACCGCCAACGACCGGAGAGAAGCCCGTAACCGCGCGGAGGGCTTGTGGCGCCCTGACGGTGACGGCCACAGAGAACGTCGTAACCACGGGAGAGTTCGCGGGGCGCCCTGCCTGTGACGCCTACGTCGCAACCGCGCTGAACTTGGCCGCGCGCACGGCGCACCCGACTCGGCGACAAGGGCGGGCGGCCCTTGTCCAACCGTTGCGGCGCAGCGTGACGGCGACCAGGGCCGCGGTCTCGCAAGCTCGTTCGGTCACCGCCACCGGGCCGAAGCGGAATGTCTTCACGCCGTCCAGTGCCAGGTTGGTGTTGTCGCGGTCTTTGTCCAGCTGCACTCGCTCGTTCTGGTGATACGACGGTCCGTCGACCTCAACGACAACCCCGAACTCCGGATACCAGCTGTCCCGGTAGTGCGTCTTACCGTCAAGCCGCCTTCGGGCCTGATGCTGGGACCTGGGCAGCCCGTGTGCCCGCTCCACGTCCGCGACATAGCGCCGCTCCAGCGAGGAGTCGACCCCGTCACCGGCGTCGTCGAGCGCGTCGCTAAGCCAGGCCCGCCACCGGACCCGGCTCCTGCGGTCGGTGGCGGTCCGCAGAGCCGCGACGCTGACCAGCTTCCTTGAGACCGCGCGTGAGATCCACCCGTATGCGCCGTCGAACGTCGCCGACGCGGCTACCAGGTCCAGAACGGTGTCTTCAATGCTGGTCCGCGGTAGCGCGAACGGGCCGACGAATTGATCCGGGCTCCGATCCGAGCGGTGTACCACGATCCCCCGTGCCGGCCTGCCTTGTCCGGGGCGGCGGCGCATGGAAACGACGACGTGAATGCTGCTGCCAACGGGGCCGTCCGTGATTCCCTGAATCTCGGCCGCCGTCTCGTGCCCAAGCATCGCGTCCGGCCCGGCCCACAGGATCGCCGCCCACAATCGCGCCTCGCGCGAAAGCGGGCCGCTGAAGGTCGCGTAGACGCCTGTATGGATGTGCTGCCATCTCTTCGTGCGCAGCCGGTGCCAGATCTGGCGATCGGAGAACCCGAGTCGCCGCGCCTGGTCTCGGTCGACGAGCCCTGCCTGGACGCTCAGCAGCATGAGCCACTGCTGATCGGCGTCACGCACCGTACGCGACGGAGGGGAGTTATCCACATACATAAGGTGACCGAGATCGGCCGCAATTGCCAGATCGAGCGGCGAACACGTGATGGTGGATGATTTTGTACACGTGGATGTATAAAACCATCCATCATCATGCCGAAGCCCGGTGGCGGAGGTGCCGAGGGTGTCAAGTCCGGGGCACGATGGTAACGAGCACGGGGACAACGATGTGCAGAGTGGCGGGAGGTGACGGGGACCGGCAACGGGGTTGAGGTCCCGGGGCAGCGCTTTGTCGGTGGCGGGGCTTAACTTCGGGGTGTGTTCTGCCGAACCTGCCGCGGGCCAGCGGGGCCTGGTTTTGCCCGGTGCTACCAGTGTGAGATGGCGCTGAGCGAGGCTGGCGGGCCGCTCGCGGACGCGGTCGCGCCCGTCGGGTACGCGGTGCGCGGCGGGCCGCTGGCGCAGGACCTGTACCAGTACAAGTCGGACCGGGTTGACCCGGCGACGGCCGCGCGGGCGGCGGCCCGGCTGGCCGGGTCGCTGCGCGGGTTCCTGGCTGAGCAAGGGCCGGCGCTCTGGCGGGCGGCGGGCATGCTGGCCGGGCCGGCGGCCGCCGCGGTAGTGCCGAGCGGGCAGGGACGCCAGGGGATGCATCCGCTGGCTGACATCGTCCAGTCGTGTACCGGCCTGCCGGTGGTGCGGCTGTCCGTCCGGCCGGCCGAGGTGCACGCGCGCGGCGTGAACGCGCGCTGGGTGCGCGTCGCGAGCCCGGTGGCCGGGGCCGACGTTCTGGTGGTGGACGACACCTGGGTATCCGGCGGCAGCGCCCAGTCCGTGGCCGCCGCGCTGAAACGGTCAGGTGCGCGACGGGTCGCGATCGTGGTGCTTGGGCGCCACGTGAACCCAGCCGACCCGCGCGCCGGGAAGTTCCTCGCGGCGCTGCCGCCCGCGGGCATCCGCCCCCCATGAAGATAAGACAAGGGCCTGAGCCGCCCGGCGGAATCGCTCCGTCACCCTTGGCCGGCCGGCCGAAGCGCGGGCTGCCTGTCAGGCCGCGTTCGCCCTGGCGTGGATCCAGCCCGAGCGGCGGTATCTGAGCGCGGTAGGAACGCCGGCCGCTGACGCGGGCGGGCGGGATGGTCAGCTCGCCGTGACAACTGGGGGTCACCCGACGCCGGGCAGCAGGTGGCTGGCGGCGGCCTGGCGGACGGCGGCGGTCAGGGCCTTGAGCCTGGGGGAGTCGAGGCGCCAGCGCTGCCAGTACAGCGGCACGTCGATCACGTCGTCCGTCAGCCGGACCAGGCTGCCTGCCGCCAGTGCGGCGCGGGCCTGCGGCTCGGGGAGCATGCCCCAGCCGAGACCCAGGCGGACGGCCTCGTAGAAGTCGGCGGTCGACGGGATTTTGTGCACGACCGGCGGGCCAGGCGCGCCGTGGCGGCGCAGCAGCTCGTGCTGGAGGTCGTCCTTGTCGTTGAAGACCATGACCGGCATCGCGGTCCAGTTGAGTGACTCGCCCTGGCGCCACCGGTCCGCCAGCGCGGGCGCGGCGGCCGGAAGGTAGCGGAGCGCGCCGAGCGGGTCGACGTGGCACCCCTGCACAGGCGCCGGGTCGCTGGTGACCGCCGCCAGCACGTCGCCCTGGCGGAGCAGGTCCTGCGAATAGCCCTGGTCTTCGACGCGCAGCTGGATCGAGGTGCCTTCCCACGTCGCCGCCTCGGCCAGGACATCGCGGAACCACGCAGAAAGCGAGTCGGCGTTGACCGCCACCGGCAGCTCGACCGCCGTGACGGTCGCGAGCGCCTCGGCCGCCTCGGCGTAGAGGAACCGGGTCTGACGTCCGAGCCTAACCAGCCACTCGCCTTGCGGGGTCGGACGGCACGGCGTGCCCCGGCTGATCAGGACCTGGCCCGCCGCCGCCTCGAGCGCGCGGATGCGCTGGCTGACCGCGCTCGGCGTGATGTGCAGCTGCCTGGCGGCCGCGTCGAAGGAGCCGTGATCGGCGATGGCCACCAGGGCGTCGAGCTGGCCGGGGTTGAGGTCCACCTGTACAGTGAAGCACAGCTAAAGGATCGTAAGAAACATTCGTTTGCCTTCACAGTGCCCGGTGCCTAGGGTCGGTGGGGTGCTCAACGACTCGTTCGACGGACTGCTTACCGGCCTGACCCTGATCATCGCGATCGGGGCGCAGAACGCCTACGTCCTGCGCCAGGGACTGCGCCGTGCTTACGTCGGGCCCGTGGTGACGATCTGCACGCTGTCTGACTTCGTGCTCATCGTCGCCGGGGTGAGCGGGATCGGCGTGATCGTGCAGCACGCCGGGTGGGCGCTGACGGCGGTGCGCTGGTTCGGCGTCGCGTTCCTCGGCTGGTACGGGCTCTCAGCGGCCTGGCGGGCGCGGCGGTCCGCCGCCTCGCTGGCCGCCGCGCGCGACGACGGCGTCGGCAAGCCGGCCGTGATCCGCCGCATCGCGGCCCTCACCTGGCTGAACCCGCACGTCTACCTCGACACGGTGGTGCTCCTCGGCTCGATCGCCAATACGCACGGCGGAACCGGCCGCTGGTGGTTCGCCGTGGGCGCCTGTATCGGCAGCACGCTGTGGTTCAGCGGCCTCGGGTTCGGCGCGCGGTTCGCCGCCGGGCTGCTCGCCACGCCGCGCGCCTGGCAGGTTCTCGACCTGCTCATCGCCGCGACCATGCTCGGGATCGCGGTCAAGCTCGCGACGGGCTAGCCGGCTTCGACGCCGAGGCCGGGCAGGATCTCCGCCTCCGGGAGCTCGGCCAGCAGGCTGCCTGGCAGCCAGAGCTTGGACCCGCGTATGCCGGAGCCGATCACCACCGAGGGACACTTCGCGACCCGGTCGTCCACCAGGACCGGCCATGACGACGGGAGGCCGACCGGCGTAATCCCGCCGTACTCCATGCCTGTCAGCGACGTGACGACGTCGACCGGGCCGAAGGACGCCTTGCGTGCCCCGAGGTGCTGGCGGACCAGGCCGTTCACGTTGGCCCTGGTGGTCGCGGCGACCATGCAGGCCGCGTAGGTCACGTCGGAGCCGCGCTTGGCCGCGATGATCACGCAGTTCGCGCTCTCCTCGAGCGCGATGCCGTACGCCTCGCAGAACTGCGCGGTGTCCGCCAGCGTGGGGTCGATCGCGGCCGTCCGCACCTGGTCGGCCCACGGCAGCGCCCCGAGCGCTTCGGCCACGGCGGGGGCGAGCAGATCCGGCCGCTCGAGGGCGGGGTAGTAGGTCAGGGAGTCGGTCATGGATCTATCAAACCAGGTCGCCGGGCCGCGATACTGGTCGTCATGAGCCGAACCACCGCCACTCGTCTGCCCGAAATGATGTCGGCGGACCGGGCCGACCTCGACGCGCTGCTCGACCGCTCCGTGCTCGGGCACTTCGCCTTCGCGGACGAAGACGGCGCCCCGGTCGCGCTGCCGAGCTTGCTGGTCCGCTGGGAGGACCAGGTCCTGACGCACGGGTCAACGGGCTCGCGCTGGCTGCGCCGGATCGCGGCAGGCGTGCCGGTGGCCGTCTCGGTGGCGACGGTCGACGGCATCGTGGTCGCCAGGTCGGCCTACGAGTCGTCGATCCTCTACTGCAGCGCGGTGCTGTTCGGCTCGTTCTCGCCGCTGGAGGGCGCGGACAAGCTGGCCGCGCTCGACGTGGTCACCGAACGCCTGCTGCCGGGCAGGACCGGCGAGTTGCGCAGGCCGAGCGCGAAGGAGCTGGCCGCGACGCAGATGCTGGCGATGCCCATCGGGGAATGGTCGCTGCGCCTTTCCGACGGCTGGCCAGAAGACCCGGACTCGGATGTCGCGGGGCCGGCCTGGGCCGGCCACATCCGGTTCGGCACTCCGCCCGCCACGGTGGCCGGCGCACCGGACCTGCGGCCGGGGATCGCGGTGCCGCCGTCGGTCGGGCGGGTCAGCGGGGTCAGCTGATACCGGTTGCCGGTCCGACCTGACCGACCTGACCGACCTGACCGACCTGACCGACCCAGCCCGGCCAGTGACCGGGCGCCTAGGCGGCGTGCCTGATAACGCCCCGGATCAGCTTGCCGTCATCCAGGTCCTGGTAGCCCTGGTTGACCTCGTCCAGTGAGTAGTGCCTGGTGATGAGCTCGTCCAGCTTGAGCTGGCCGGCCCGGTAGAGGCGGAGCAGCCGCGGAATGTCGTTGAGC
>DASYAD010000042.1:0-22027 GCA_036501515.1 Trebonia sp.
CTGCGCATCGGTGATGGTGATGGTGGTATTGTTGAACGACGAATTCACGTGCGCGACGCCGGATGCGATATTCTTGCGCTCACGGCGGCGAACGCGGGTGGCTTCCTTGCCCATTCAAAAACCTTTCTAACGATCTCAACGCCGCCGTAACGCCAGCGGCTACACCTGAAGGGCGAATAGGCAGTAGCGAATAGCGAATAGAACTATTCGCTACTCCCTATTCGCTATTCGCCAACCTACTTCTTCTTGCCGGCGATCGACTTGGCCGGCCCCTTGCGCGTGCGCGCGTTGGTATGGGTGCGCTGACCACGCACCGGCAGTCCGCGGCGATGCCGCAGGCCGCGATAGCAGCCGAGATCCATCAGCCGCTTGATGTTGATACCGGTCTCGCGACGCAGATCGCCTTCGACCACATAGTCGCGGTCGATCACTTCGCGGATTTGCAGCACTTCTTGATCGCTCAACTGAGCAACGCGACGATCGATCGGGATCTTCACCTTGTCCAGGATTTCGGCCGCACTCTTCTGGCCGATGCCATGGATGTACTGAAGCGCAATCAGGACGCGCTTGTTGGTCGGGATGTTCACGCCGGCAATACGGGCCACGGACTTCTCTCCTGTCGCCAATCCCTGAAAAAGGGAGGGCACTGTTTTTGCTAACTCGGGCAGGTGTCCGCAAACGCGAACACGACGCCCTTGCCCTTGGATTTCCTGGGGCCCGGCATCGTTGGAAAACTATCCGACTTGGATGCGGGGCTTATTAATGGATTCAAGTAGGTTTCGTCAACCGGCTCTAGCGTTTAGCTCGCTTTTTCGTGACCTTTTTTGGGGTTTTACCGCCCTTTGCGGTTGCCGTGCCCCGGAGCGGCTTTTTGGCCCCTCTGGCTGCCACTTTGGCGGCCTTTCGGATGGCCTTTGGCGCCATTTTGGGCCTGATGGCCGCTCTGGCCGGCGGTTTGGAACGGCTTTGGGCGGTCGTTTTGGCGCCCTTGGCAGCCCCCACCTTCTTGGAGGCGTGCGGCTCGACCGCTCCGAGCGCAGTCAGGATCCGGTTGATCTCGCGCGTCACGTGCTCGATCGTCATCATCCCATCGACGGTCACAAGCTTGCGCCGCTCCGAATAGTAGTGAATCAGCGGCTCGGTGAGCTGCCGGTAGCTGGCGAGCCGCTTGATCAACACTTCCGGGCTGTCGTCGATACGCACGTCCTCGCCACGCGCCCGCGTCTCGGCCGCCCGGGTCTCCACGCGCTGCAACAATGCACTCTCGTTGACGCGCAGCTCCACCACGGCGTCGAGCTTGAGATGCTTTTTCTTCAGGAGCTCGTCCAGCGCCTCGGCCTGCGGCACCGTGCGCGGAAAGCCGTCGAGGATGAAGCCCTTCTTGGCGTCGGGTTGGTCGAGCCGGTCGGAGATTATCCCGATCACGATCTCGTCCGGCACGAGGCCACCGGAAGCCATGATGTCCTTGGCCTTCAGCCCGACCGGCGTCTGCGCCGCGACTGCGGCGCGCAGCATCTCGCCGGTGGAGAGCTGGACGATGCCGTTACGCTGCACCAGCCGCTGCGCCTGGGTTCCCTTGCCGGACCCCGGCGGCCCGAGAAGTATCAGTCTCATCCGTTTCGCCCCCCGGCGCTCGGTGGGCGAAGTCCGCACACCCTGTTGTTTGGCGTCAGCCTTGCCTATCCGCGATCAGCGGCGGCGGCCCCGCAATTTCGACTTCCTGATCAGCCCTTCATATTGGTGGGCAAGCAGATAGCCCTGAACCTGCGCCACCGTTCGACGGGGGCGGGCAGGCCGCGGTCGCGGGCGAGGCGGGCCGCGCGGTCGTAGGCGACCCAGGTCATCAGGGCGGAGTAGGTGAACCGCTGCCGCGGGCCGCGGATCTCCCAGACACCCTCGTCTGCCTCCGTCCAGTGCCTGCTCAGCCAGTCGAGGCGCTTGGACAGGCCCGTCCACAGGTCGTAGGAGATCGGCACCTCCTTGTTGTAGAGGTACACCGAGTCCATGATCTCGCCGTAGACGTCGAGCTGCCGCTGGCCGACGGCGCCGTTCCCGATCCTGACCGGCTTCGCGCCGTTGTAGCCCTCCAGGTGATCCAGGCTCATCTCCGGCAGGTGGTCGCTGCCGTCGACGGTGTACATGATCATCACGTCGCGTTCCGCGGTGGCCGTCTCGCAGCGTTTCTGCAGCCAGTCCATGAAGCTGGCGGCCTCTTCGAGGAAGCCGAGCCGCATCAGGCTGTAGACGGTGAACGAGGCGTCCCGCAGCCAGGCGTACCGGTAGTCCCAGTTGCGGGCGCCGCCCGGCTCCTCGGGCAGCGACGTGGTCGGCGCGGCGATCAGCGCGCCGGTCGGGTGATAGACGAGCAGCTTCAGCGCGAGAGCGGAGCGGTGCACCATCTCCCGCCAGCGGCCGGTGTACCTGGACTGGGCAAGCCAGCCCTGCCAGAAGTCCTGGGTCCTGGCGAACAGCTCGTCGGTCTCTCCGCCGGTGATCGGCCGTACGTCGCCGTTCCACTCCAGGTGGAAGTCGGCCGTCTCGCCTTCCTCCAGCGTGAACGTGGCGGCGACGCCGTTCTCTTCCGTCTTCAGGTTGACGTTGGTGCGCAGCACGGCCCGGCCGAGGGGGGCGCTGAACACCGCGCCGACGCCCTCGATGATCTGCACCTCGTGGCCTAGCCGGCCGTAATCGAAGGCCGGGTGGCAGGCCAGCTCGAAGGTGGCCCGGCCGCGGACGGCACGGGCCTGCCTGACCAGCAGGTCACGCGCACGGCCAGTCGGCCGCGTTTCCGGCACCATGTAATCGATGACCTCGCCCACCGCGTCCTTGCCCTGGAACCGGGTGAGCAGAATGTTAGTGTCCGGGAGGTAGAGCTGCTTCGGCTTGGCGTAGCTGGTCCGCGCGGTCAGCGAGAAGTAGCCGCCCTTCTCCCTGTCGAGCAGTGCGCCGAACAGGCTCGGCGCGTCGAACCGGGAAGGGCAGTACCAGTCGACGGTCCCGTCGGTGCCGATCAGCGCGACCGTGCGCAGGTCGCCGACAATGCCGTGCTCCTCGATGGGAAGGTAGCCGTGCGGCGGGCCGGTCCTGGCGGTTCCGTTTCCCGAGGGGAAATGCTCCATTTCATCGATCCTGCAGGCTGATCGTTACGCGCGCGTTTCTTCCCCTGGTCAGGCGGTCGATTTACGATTAGTTATCAGTCACGCACGGATAGCGGCCGACGCCGAGGACGACGCATGGATCTTCCTAAGGAATCCCTAAGAATCTCATCCGGTTCCTGCTCTGCCCGCCGGCGGCCCTACCGTGTAACCGTGACTTCTCCCCAGGTTTCCGTGCTCGTGGTCGAGGACGACCCGGGCATCGCCACGCAGCTTGTGCGCGGCCTTGAACGGGCCGGGTACGCGGCGAACAGCGTGGCCATGGGCGCCGAGGCGCTACGGCGGCCGCACTGTGACGTCGTGCTGCTCGACCTCGGGCTGCCCGACGTGGACGGCATCGACGTGTGCCGCAGGCTTCGCGCGGACTCGGACGCCGCGATCATCGTGGTGACCGCCAGGGGTGAGGAGTCCGACCGCGTGCTCGCCCTGGACGAGGGGGCCGACGACTACCTGGTCAAGCCTTTCGGGCTGGCGGAACTGCTGGCGCGGATCCGCGCCGTGCTGCGACGGGGCCAGCGGACGGGCGGCAGCGGCGGCCCGGCCGAGATGCTGCGGCACGGGCCGCTCGTCGTCGACCTGCGCACCCGGCGGGTGACGATGTCGGGGAGCGAGATCTCCCTGACGCCCAAGGAGTTCGCGATCCTTGAGTGCCTGGCGGCCGATCCTGGCCGGCTGATCAGCAGGCAGGAGATCGTCGAGCGGGCCTGGGACGAGCACTGGTACGGGCCGACCAAGGTACTCGACGTGCACCTGGCGGCGCTGCGGCGCAAGCTCGGCGATCCCGCGCTCATCGAGACCGTCTACGGTCACGGCTTCCGGCTGGCTGACCGCACGTCAGCAGTTCCTGGCGACACCGCGGCCGACGCCGCCGCCGACACCGCCGCCAGCTCCACCGACCGCACGGACTAGCCGCATGACCAGGCGGGTGGTGGCCGCCCTGCTCACGCTGACGCTGGCGATCCTGATCGCGGCGGTGGTGCCGCTCGCGCTCGGCGCCATGGCGCACGCCAGGGACTCGTTCATCTTCGGCACCGCGCGCACCGCCGCCTCGGTCGCGGCGATCGCCGAGGCAAAGCTCGGCGACGACGCTCCCGACCCGGCCCTGTCGGCGGCGATGATCTCGGCCGCCCGGCAGCACGACGAGCTGCTGCTGCTCGACCGGCACGGCAACATCGTGGTCTCCCAGGGGATCCCGCAGAACGGCGGCTGGCGGAGCCTGGTCACCCAGGCTACGCAGATGAACGGCCCGAGTACCAAGCTCACGAGTGACACCGCGATCGCCGTCGAGACCGTGTGGGGCGACGGAGAGGTCAGCGGCACGCCGATCGGCACCGTCGTCCTCGAACGGCCCACCACCGGGCTCAACCATGAAATCGACAGCCTGCTGCTGTACCTGATCGGGCTCGCCGGCGCCGCGATGGCCGCCGCGGTGCTGGTCGCGATCTACTTCGCCCGCTGGGTCAGCCGCCCGCTGGCGCGACTGGACGCGGCCGCGCGGAAGGTCGCCGACGGCGACCTGTCGGTTCGCGCCAAGACCAAGTACGGACCGCCTGAACTGCGGCGGATGGCGGCGACGTTCAACATGATGGCCGGGCGGCTTGAAGCGCTGGTGCACGGGCACCGGGCGATGCTGGCCGATGCCTCCCATCAGCTGCGCACACCGCTGACGGCGCTCAGGCTCAGGCTTGACCTGCTCGCGGTGGACTCGTCGCCCGCGACCGCGGCCGAGCTGGCCGGCGCGCAAGAGGAGATCGCACGTCTGTCACGCCTGGTCGACGGGCTGCTCGCGACCGCGCGGGCCGAGGCGGTGACCGAGCAGACCGAGCAGATCGACGTGGCCGAGGTGGCCACGGAGCGGGTCGCGGCCTGGCACCCGGTCGGCGACGCCCACGGGGTCAAGCTGATGACCGAGCCAGGCGCCTGCCTGCCCGGCTCACAGGTCGCCCTCGGCGCCGGGCACCTGGAGCAGATCCTCGACAACCTGCTCGATAACGCCATCGAGGCGATCGGCGAGAACGGCGGCATCGTTCGCGTCTCTGTCGGCAAGTCGGCCAGCAGCGTCACGCTGACCGTCGCCGACGACGGCCCTGGTATGACGCCGCAGGAGCGCTCGCGCGCGTTCCTGCGGTTTACCACCGGCAGCCAGAACGGCACCGGGCTCGGCCTCGCCATCGTGCACCGGCTCGTCACCGCCAACGGCGGCGGTATCAGGCTCGACGACACCCAGGGGGGCGGCCTGACCGTCGAGGTGGAGTTCCCGGTTCGTCACGAACCGTAGCCAACGGGCCGGGCGACCGTAAACAGAGCGTTAAAGGTATGGCTACCCGTTGCACTGGTTCCATAGGCTCTACCCCATGGCGCAGCAATGGTGGAAACCTACTTGGTCCGTGCCCGCGGCAATGCGAGCCGCGCGGGCGACGGTCGTAGTCCCGTCACTCTTCGCGATCACTTTCAAGGTCATCGGCGATCCGCAGATGGCGCTGTTCGCGACGTTCGGCGGGTTCGCCACGCTGATCATCGCCGGGTTCAACGGCACCAGGCGGCAGAAGCTTGAGGCACACCTCGGGCTCGCGGTCACGGGCAGCCTGGCGGTGATCATCGGCACGCTGGTAAGCGGGACGACCTGGCTGGCGGCCGTGGTCACGGTGCCGGTCGCCTTCGCGATCTTCTTCGCCGGTGTCGGCGGGCCGAACGCCGCCTCCGGTTCCACCGCCGCCCTGTTCGCCTATATCCTGCCCGTGGCCTCGGCCGGCAACGCCGGGATGCTCCCCAGCCGGCTGGAAGGGTGGTGGCTGGCGTCGGCCGCGGGCACGATCGCCGTCATGCTGCTGGCGCCGCGCGCGCCCGGGAGCCGTCTGCGGGCGGCCGCCGCCGACCTGGCCGGCGAGCTGGCCGCCCGGGTCAGGGCGGCCGCGGCCGGCGAGGTAACGGACCCGGCGGCGGTGATGGCGGCCAGGGAGCGGCTGCGCACGGCGTTCAGCGCCGCCCCGTACCGGCCGACCGGCCTTGCCACCGCCGACCAGGCCCTGTCCAGCCTCGTGCAGCTGCTCGAATGGGGCGGGTCGCAGGTTGGCGACGCGTTCGACGGGCATATTGACCTGACCTTGGCCTGCGACGCGGACCGCGCCCTGCTGCGCGCCGCCGGCGGGCTGTTCGATTCCGCTCGCGCGCTGCTGTCCGGCGCCGACGCCGAGCCGGATTTCGCGGCCACCGAGGCGGCCCGCGGCCGGTCGGCCAAACACCTGCGCGAGCTGTCAGGCCGCCCCGGCGAGCCGGACGCGCGGATCGCGGCCGCGCAGGCGGTCCACGCGCAGGGGATCTCCGTCGTGGCGGAGTCCGCCGCCGCGGACGCGCTGATCGTCAGCCACCGCGCTTCTGAGGCGACGATCGTGAACGCGCGCCGCCAGTGGTACGGCACCGCCGACTTCACCCCTGACGGTTCCGCGTCACCGAACGGGTCCGGTTCGCCAAACGGGTCCGCGGCCGGCCAGGCCGGCGGAGCCGTCGGCGGCGCCGCCGCGGCGGTGCTGGCCAGCTCGCCCCGGGTGGCCGGCCTCGCGGGCGCGGCAACGCTGGTGCGGCGGCACGCCTCGGTCCGCTCGGTCTGGTTCCTCAACTCGCTGCGCGGCGCGCTGGCGCTGGCCGCGGCCGTCGCCATCGCGGACACCTCCGGGGTGCAGCACGGTTTCTGGGTCGTCCTCGGCACGTTGTCGGTGCTGCGGACGAGCGCCGCGTCGACCGGCTCGACCGCCTGGCGCGCGCTCGCCGGCACCGCTGTCGGCTTCATCGTCGGCGGCGCGCTGCTCGTCGGCATCGGCACCGCGTCGAACGTGCTGTGGGTCGTCCTGCCGATCGCGGTCCTGGTCGCGGCCTACGCGCCGGGGACGACGCCGTTCCTCGTCGGCCAGGCGGCGTTCACCGTCACCATCGTGGTGCTGTTCAACCTGCTCGCACCCGCCGGCTGGCGGGTCGGCCTGCTGCGGGTCGAGGACGTGGCGATCGGCTGCGCGGTCTCCATCGTGGTCGGCCTGCTGTTCTGGCCGCGCGGCGTGTCCTCGATCGTCGGCGACGACCTGGCCGACTCGTTCCGTGCGGGAGCGGCGTACCTGACGCAGGCGGTCGACTGGGCCCTCAGCGAGCTGCTCGTCCCGCCGGCCGCGGCGGTCGCGGCCGCCAGCGCGGGCATCAGGCTGGACGACGCGGTGCGCGGCTTCCTCACCGAGCAGGGCAGCAAGAAGCTGAGCAAGGACGACCTGTGGACGCTGGTCAACGCCTCCACCAGGCTGCGGCTGTCCGCCCACACGCTCGCCGGGCTGCGCACGCCGGTACCGGACCCGGCCGATGCCATCCCTGGCGCGGCCTGCCTGCCGCTGGCCGGCTCAGACGAGTACGCGGGCGCCCCCGCCTGCGTCATGCTCAGGGCCGAGGCGGGCAACCTGGCCGGGTTCTACAGCGCCGTCGCCGACGAGATGAACCGTCCGGGCCGCGGCGTGCTCGCCCCGGTGCCCGGCCCCGCGATGGCGCAGGCGGCCGTGCCCAGGCACAAGCCCGCCGGTACCGTGACAGTGGCCGGCGCGCACGCCGACGGAGCGGTAGCCGCCAGCGGGCCGGTAGCCGCCAGCGGGCCGGTATCCGGTAGCGGGGCGACGGCCGACAGCGCCGGGCACGGCCAGGTCATCGCGCCCGCGCATCAGCTCCCGCATCCGCACCTGCTCTGGGTGCAGGAGCACCTGCATCACCTCAGCAGCAGCGCCCAAACGGTCAGCGAGCCCGCACTGCGGCTGGCCGAGGTCCGCCAGCGGCCCTGGTGGCGCTAGCGCCATGAGCAACCTTGAGCGCCGGCCCGACGAGGTGGAACTGCGGGCCAGCGTCGTGCGCGCGGTGGACGTGGTCGAGGCGCGGAAGGCCGCCATCGGCGACGGTACGGAAGTGCGCCGGCTGCTGCCTAGCCGGGCACTGCGGACGATCGGCGCCTGGTGCTTCCTCGACCACTACGGTCCCGACGACGTGTCGGCCGGGCCGGGCATGCAGGTGCCGCCGCACCCGCACACCGGCCTGCAGACCGTGAGCTGGCTGTTCGACGGGCTCGTGCTGCACCGCGACAGCCTCGGGTCGCAGCAGCTCATCCGGCCCGGTGAACTCAACCTGATGACCTCGGGACGGGCCGTCGCGCACTCGGAGGAGTCCCCCGCACCGGAGCCAGCGGCCGCCGGTGAGCGGTCACCGGGCGCCCAGCTGCTCGGCGCGCGGACGGCCCGGCCCGCTCAGCTGCACGGCATCCAGCTGTGGATCGCGCTGCCCGAGGAGCGCAGGCACGGCGACCCTGATTTCGCCCATCACGCTGGCCTGCCCGTCTTCACGGATGCCGACGGCAGCCGTGTTACCGTCGTCGTCGGCGAGTACCGCGGCGAGCGCTCCCCCGCCGCGGTCTACACGCCCCTGACCGGCCTGGAGATCGTGCTTCCAGCGGCAGGCCAGGTGACCCTGCCGGCCACGGAGGGCTTCGAGTACGGGGTGCTCGCTGCGGACGGCCCGGCCAGGGTCTCCGCCGGGGACGGCCGCCAGCAGGCGCTGATCGACGTGGGAACGCTCGCGCACTTGCCCGCGGGTGTGCCCTCGGTCACACTGTCGTCGGCCGGACCTGGCCGGTTTTTGGTGCTCGGCGGGGTACCGCTGGGCGAGAAGCTCGTGATGTGGTGGAACTTCGTGGGGCGTACCCACGAGGAGATCGTTACGGCACGTAATGCGTGGGACCAGGGCGAATTCGGAGTTGTGCATGGATACGCCGGGAATCCGCTGCCGGCCCCGCCGCTGCCGCCCGGCCGGCTGACGGCCCGGTGAGCCGCCGCTTTTCGTAATGTCGGTTACCGTCAGTAGTATCCGCGATCGGCCGCAAGGGCGGGCGCAACGCTAGTAACCTCAGTTTTCGGCAACTCGCCCGCCTTCCCCCTTTGAAATACCGCGCTCGCGGAGGTTCCGGGGAGCTCGTCCCGGGTCGGTGTTGGGGATACGAAGACGGTTCGGTGCGCTTTATATCACCACGAAGGGGACAAATGGCGCCGACTATAGGCATCACTACGTACCACGCTCACGCCAACTGGCGTGGCTGGTCGGAGGAAGGTGCCCTGCTGCCGTGGACCTACGTCAACTCCATCAGGAACAGCGGGGGCCGTCCGGTCCTGCTTCCGCCCGGCGGTGACGTGTCCGAGGCAGAAGCGACCGTAGCCGTCCTTGACGGCATTGTCATCGCCGGCGGGGGCGACATCAACCCAGCGCTTTACGGTGCGGCCAGGCATCCGGAGTCGGATGTCAACGCGCCCGACCGTGACTCCTGGGAACTGGCCGTCGCCGAGGCGGCGGTCCGGCAGGGTGTACCCCTGCTCGGCATCTGCCGCGGTGCGCAGATGCTCAACATCGCCTGCGGCGGTACGCTCCACCAGCACGTTCCCGACCTGGTCGGGCACGAGCACCACAGCGGACCCGCGGCCGGCTTCGGCACGCACAAGGTGCGCGTCACCAGCGGCACGATCGTCTCCTCGATCCTGCCAGGCGGTGAGTTCTTCGAAGTGCCCACGCATCACCACCAGGCGGTAGACATGGTCGGCGCGGGCCTCATCGCGGTCGCCTGGGCCGACGACGGGATTATCGAGGGAATCGAGTCCACCACGCCCGGCGAATTCCTCGTCGGCGTGCAGTGGCACCCGGAGCAGGGACACGATCCCCGGCTGTTCGCCGGGCTCATCACCGCCGCCGAAATGCATTATTCGGAACGAACGGTGGCTTCGTCCCTCCCGCCACTGCTCGCCGGAGCGTAGCGGGCGCCGTAGGCTACCGCGGCGCCGGAGCATTTCGGCGCGCGGAGCTTACCGGAGCCTGGAGCTTATCGGGGCAGAGTCCCCCGATGTCGGCCTGAGCTGGGAAGATATCCAGCTCAGGCCGGCGTGCTTTCCGGGTGTTCACGCAGCGTTACCCTAGTCTGCTTACTTGTCGCGTTGCGCTAGGCCGACAACGGCGCCGTGGCGCGGCAGGGAACCGCTCGACGGCAGCAACGGGGGCAAAACGTCATGCGACGCAACGGGAGAGTCATTTCGGCTGCGCTGATGCCGGCCGCGGCCTGTTCGGCCCTGGCGCTCGCCGCGGTCTCGGCCGCCGCCTGGCCCGCCCAGGCGGCTCCGGGGGCCTCAGGGGCCTCAGGGGCCCAGGCGGCTCCGGCTGCCTCGGCGGTCAGGGCGGCGGCCGAGGGCAGTGCGGCGGCCGGGGCCCGCGGGGCAGGCACAGTAACGGGCGCCGCGAAGGGCGGCACCGAGCCGGTCATCATCTTCCTCAAGAACCAGTTCGCTGAGGCGGGAACCAGCCTCCGTTCTGACCAAAGATTCGCTCTTCTGCAGGCGGCGCAGGCACCCTACCTGGGGCAGTTGCAGCAGCTCGGCGCCACCGACGTGCACGGGTACCGGCTGGCGGACGCGATCTCGGCCCGGGTGCCGGCGTCGGCCGTCAGCGCGATCTCCGCCAGCTCCGGGGTCGCGTCGGTGATACCGGACAGCCCCATCCAGGGGCCGGCGCCCGCGGGGGCGGCGAGCTCCGCCGCGGCGACGGCGACCACCGGGGAGAAGACGCCGACCGGGGCCTGCTCGGCCACTCCCCAGCTTGAGCCGGAGGGGCTCGGGCTCACCGGAACCGTCTCGAAAACACCGGGCGCGCAGACCGCGCGGTCGCTCGGCTACACCGGAGCGGGCGTCAAGGTCGCGTTCCTGGCCGACGGTATCGACACCGCCAACGCCAACCTGATGCGCGGCGGCAAGCCGGTCATCAGCGAGTATAAGGATTTCAGCGGCGACGGCACCACGGCCGCGACCGCGGGCGGCGAGGCCTTCCTCGACGCCAACGCCATCGCCGGACAGGGATCGAAGATCTACAACGTGGCCGGGTTCAGCGCCCAGGTGCCCGCCACGGCCTGCAACGTGCAGATCGAGGGCGTCGCCCCCGGCGCCTCGCTCATCGCGCTGAAGGTGTTCAGCCAGTCCAACACCTCGACCACGTCCGGCTTCCTGCGGGCCATCGACTACGCGGTCAACACCGAGCACGTGAACGTGCTCAACGAGTCGTTCGGCGCCAACCCGTTCCCCGACGTCACCTCGCTGGACGCGGTTAAGCAGTTCAACGACATGGCAGTCGCGGCCGGGACGACGGTCGTGGTCGCGAGCGGTGACGCCGGGCCGTTCAATACCATCGGCTCCCCCGCCTCCGATCCCAAGGTGATCTCCGTCGGCGCGTCGACCAACTTCCGGTTCTACGACCAGACCGACTACGAGGGCGCCGACAAGTTCGCGCCGCACGGCTGGGAGAGCGGCAACATCAGCTCGCTCTCGTCCGGCGGTTACACCGAGACCGGCAGCACGCTGAACCTGGTCGCACCCGGCGACCTGTCGTTCGCCTCGTGTACCGCGTCGGCCAGGTACTCCTCGTGCGTCAACCTCCTCGGCAAGCCGTCCTCAGTGGAGGAAAGCGGCGGTACCAGCCAGGCCGCGCCGCTGGTCGCGGGCGCGGCCGCGCTGGTGATCCAGGCCTACGCGAAGGAGCATCACGGGACCAAGCCGTCCCCGGCCGGGGTCAAGCAGATCCTGCTGTCGACGGCGACCGACATGAAGGCGCCGGCCGCCGAGCAGGGCTCCGGCCTGCTGAACAGCCTCAAGGCAGTCGAGCTGGCCGCGTCCGCGACCGGCCACGGGTCGGCGGGGCCGACGCTGAAGCTGTCCGCGAACCAGCTCAACTTCGCGGGCAAGCCGGGAACGGCGGCCACGTGGGCGGTGACGGTGACCAACACGTCGAAGACCGCGCAGCGGGTCACCGCGTCCGGCCGGGCGTTCGGCGCCGCCAAGACCGTCAAGAAGGCAACGGTCACGCTGTCGGATGCCAAGAGCACGCACTTCACCAACTGGGCGGGGGCCGCGTCCAACTACGCGACCGAGCGGTTCACCGTGCCCAAGGGCGCGGCGCTGCTGAACACGTCGATCGCCTGGCCCGCCACCGCGGCCGGGTCTGGCAACCTGAACGCGCGGGTGCGGGTCATCCTCGTCAACCCGTCGGGCAAGCTCGCCGCTGACTCGCTGCCGCAGGGCGTCGGCGGCTACGGCACCGCCCAGGTGCTGCACCCGGCCGCGGGCACCTGGACGGCGGTGATCTTCGGCAACGCCGCCAAGGCGGGCGGGACCGCGGGCAAGGTGCAGTTCGGCGCGTCGGTGTCGGGCACGGTCAGGTTCGCCACCGTGTCGCCGGCCACGCTGTCACTCAAGCCGGGGGCGTCCGGCGTGGTGCACCTGACCGCCAGGGTGCCGGCCGGCGCGGGCGACTCGAGCGGGTCGCTGGTGCTGTCCTCAGGCGCCGGCACGACCAGCGTGCCGGTCACGCTGCGCGGCCAGGTCATGGTGAGCAACGGCGTGGAGGGCGCCTTCAGCGGCGTGCTGACCGGGGGCAACGGCCGTTCCCCGGGTGAGGGGCAGGTCGCCAGCTACTCGATCGTGGTGCCGAAGAACCTGCCGGTCATGCTGCGCGACATCGACGTCGACGTGGCCCTCGCCAATGACCCCGCCAACCAGGTGAGCGCCTACCTGGTCGCGCCGGGGGGCGAGACGATGGGCTACGGGTCGAGCTACCTGACGACGGGGTTCACCGGGACCGGCGTGCCGGTCGAATCGCCCCAGCGGTACCTGTCGCTGTTCTCTTCCAACCCGATACCCGGGGTGTGGACGCTCATCATCGACTTCACCTCGCCTGTGCCGGGCAACGAGCTGTCCGACTCGTTCACCGGGCGGGTCCACCTCAACACGCTGAACTTCAGCCGGGGGGCACTGCCAGACTCGCCTTCGGTGTCGCTCACCGCGGGCAAGGACGTGACCTACTCGATCTCGCTGCACTACGGCGGGCAGGCGCCCGAGGACATCTTCCTCGACCCGCGGCTGACCACGATGGCGACCTACTCGCTGGCGCCGCAGGACCAGGTGGCCGCCGTGAAGCTGCCGTTGTCGTCGTCGGTGAACCCGCCCGAGTGGATCGTGCCGCCGATGACGCACAGCGTGGCGGTGTCCGCCTCGTCGTCGTCCGCGTCGATCCCGGTCATGTTCGATTTCGGGCCGTTCCCTGGCGACCCCGACGAGGTGAGCACCGCCGGCCACACGGCGGCCGCCACGTACCCCGTCGGCACCGCGGTGACGCCAGTCACCCAGGGCCTGTGGTTCGCCGTCCCGTCGGAGCCCGGGCCGTTCAGCGCGGCGGGCGCCGCCAAGGCGACCGTCACCACCACGATGACGGTGAACACGCAGAAGTTCGACACCCACGCGGCCTCGACGACGGGCGACTTCTGGAAGTTCGGTGTGCAGCCGCTGGCCGCGTCCGCGAAGTACAACCTGCTCACCGTGAACCCGGGGCAGACGCGGACGATCACCCTCACGATCAAGCCCGCGGGCGCCAAGGGCACCGTGGTGCGGGGCATGCTCTACATCGACGATTTCGTCGACTCCCTGCAGTTCCTGTCCGGCAGCCAGCTGGTCGCGCTGCCCTACGAGTACACGATCGGGTAAGGCCAGCCAGGGCGGTGAAGCACGGTGGCCCCGGGCTCCTCACGGAGCACCGGGGCCACACCGTTTCTCGGGCCCTTGCGGGACTTACCTGGGTCTTACTCGGAAGCGATCGTGCGCAGCCGGATCGTGACGTCCATCGCGCGCAGCTCGTCGAGCACCTCATCGGGGTACTGGCGGCCGATGTCGGTGATCACGTAGCCGAAGTCGTCCCTGGTGCGCAGGAGCTGCCCCTCCACGTTCACCCCGTGCTCGGCCAGCACCCGGTTGATCGAGGCGAGTACGCCGGGCACGTTCTTGTGCAGGTGGATGAGGCGGTGCGTGCCCGGCACCGCGGGCAGTGCGACGTTCGGCAGGTTGACCGACATCGCGGTCGCGCCGCCGTCGGCGAAGTCGGCCAGCTTGCCCGACACGAACTCGCCGATGTCCTGCTGCGCCTCCTCGGTGGAGCCGCCGATGTGCGGGGTCAGGATCACGTTCTGCACGCCGCGCAGCTCGGAGACGAACTCCTCGCCGTTGCCCTTCGGCTCCTTCGGGAACACGTCGACGGCCGCGCCCGCGATGTGCCCTGACTCGATGTGCCTGCGCAGCGCCGCGTGGTCGACCACGAAACCCCTGGACAGGTTCAGGAACAGCGAGCGGGGCCGCATCAGCGCGAACTCCTCCTCGCCGAAGAACCCGTGGTTGCCGGCGCGGCCGTCCACGTGCAGGGTGACCGTCTCGACTGACTCGAGCAGTTCCTGCAGGGTGGAGCACCGGCGGGCGTTGCCGATGGCGAGCTTGTCGGCGACGTCGTAGAAGTACACCGACATGCCGAGGGACTCGGCGATCACCGAGAGCTGGGTGCCGATGTTGCCGTAGCCGACGATGCCGAGCTTGCGCCCGCGGACCTCGTGGGCGCCCTTGGCGGACTTGTCCCACACGCCCTCGTGCATCTTGAGGTTCTTCTCCGGCAGCCGCCTGGCCAGCGAGATGATCTCGGCGACGGCCAGCTCGACCACGGAGCGGGTATTCGAGAACGGCGCGTTGAATACCGCCACGCCGCGGCGGGCGGCGGCGGCCAGGTCCACCTGGTTCGTGCCAATGCAGAACGCGCCGACCGCGAGCAGGCCGGGCGCGGACTCTAGGACGCGCTCGGTGACCTGAGTCTGGGACCTGATGCCGAGCAGGCTGAAGCCCTGGACCTTCTCGATGAGCTCGTCCTCACCAAGCGCGCGCGTCATCGTCTCTACCTGATAACCGGCTTTGGTGAGTCGAGCCGTCGCGTCCGGGTGAATGTTCTCAAGCAGCAAGGCACGGTTGAGCGTGTCCAGCGTCAGCACCTCTTCCCCAACGAAACATAACTGACGGCGAACGTCACTTTACCGCACTGAGCCGGCCGGTGACCTCGCTCGTGTCGGCCCCTGGCAGCTGCGCGAGCAGCGCCCTGGCCAGCTCCCAGCTGTGCCTGGCGGCCTCCGCCTGCCCGGCCTCGAGCTGCACGTCTCCCAGGTGCAGCCGGGCAAGCGCCTCGTTGTAACGGTCGCCGAGCAGCCGGTACATCGCCAGCGCCTGCTCCGAGTGCGCGATCGACTGCTCGTAGTCCCCGAGCTTGCCGTAGGCGTAGGCGATGCTGTCCAGGGTGTCGGCGGTCCCGGTGCGGCTGCCTGACTCGCGGTGCATCTCCAGCGCGCGGCGGCAGTACCACAGCGCCGCGTCGGGCTGGCCGAGGTGCGCGAGAATGTAGCCGACCCCGTTCTCGGAGTCCGCGACCGCCGCCTGGTCGGCCAGCAGGCGGCGCAGCCGCAGCGCCTCCACCGCGTGCTCAAGCGCTTCCTCGTACCGCTTCTGCTGCGCGAACAGCACCGCGAGGGCGTGCTGCACCTGCCCCGTGCTTGCCCGGTCGCCCAGGTCGGTGAAGAGCTCGAGTGCCTGCTGCAGGTGCTCCCCCGACCCCGGGTAGTCGCCCAGGCGTCCGCTCACCGTGCCGAGTTCGCAGTGCACGTGGGCGAGTGCGTCGCGGTCGCCGAGCCGTCCCGCGGCCAGCACCGCGGTCCGCTGCACGGCCAGCAGCTCGTGCAGCCAGCCCATCCGGTGCAGCAGCGGCGCCCAGTACCAGGCGAGCTTCCAGCAGTACTCGTCGTGGTGCTGTGCGGCGGCCTGCTCGATGAGGTTGTCAAGGACGCGGTGCTCGGCGCTGAACCAGCGCAGCGCGGCGTCGTAGGCGTCGGCACCGGAGAATTCCTCGGCCGTCACGCCGTCAAGCGGCGCGCCGAGCGGCACCGGGACCCGCGCCGGGTACAGCCGGACCGCGGCCGCGCGCGCGGTCCGCAGGTAATGGTCGAGTACCCGCCGCTCGGCCAGGTCGCGCTCGTCGGAGCTCAGCTTCGCCGCCGCCAGCTCGGCGGCGTAGGCGCGCAGCAGGTCATGGCAGCTGAACCGGCCCGCCGCGTCCTGCGTCAGCAGGGAGGCCCTGGTCAGCTCCGCCAGCGCGGCGCGGGCCCGGCGCAGCGGCACCGCCGCGAGCGAGGCCGCCGCGGCGTCAGAGATGTCAGGCCCCTGGTGCACGCCGAGCAGCCGGAACATCCGGGCGCCCTGGTCGCTGAGTTTGTCGGCCGACCAGGAGAACACGGCGCGCAGGTCGGTGGTCGCTTCCCCGGTTCCGAGCGCGTCGAGCCTGCCGCGGGTGTCGGCCAGCTCGGCCGCCAGCGCCGCCAGCCGCATCGCGGGCCGGGAGGCGGCCCTGGCGCAGGTCACGCTCAGCGCCAGCGGCAGCCCCGCCGACTGCTCGACCAGCGCCGTCACCGCGGCGGACTCGGCCGCCGCGCGCTCGGGCCCGAGCCGGGCGGCCACCAGCTCGGCCGCCTCCCGCGCGTCCAGCACGTCGAGCGGCAGCGGGCGGGCGCCCGCGACCACCAGCCCGGTCAGCTGCGACCTGCTGGTGACGAGCACCATGCAGCCGTCACTGCCGGGTAGCAGCGGCCGCACCTGGTCGGCGTCGTGCGCGTTGTCAAGCAGCAGCAGCATCCGCTTGCCGTCGAGCAGCGTGCGCAGCAGCGCGCTCTGCGCGTCGACCGCGGACGGCACGCTCACCGCGGGGACCCCGAGCGCGTCGAAGAACCACTGCAGCGCGGTGCCAGGGGGCATCGGGGCGGCGGCGGGATCGAAACCGCGCAGGTTCACGTAGAGCTGGCCGTCGGGGAAGAGCGGCACCGCCTGCCGCGCGAACCTGATCGCCAGCGTGGTCTTGCCGACCCCCGCGGTCCCGGTGATCAGGGCGATCGGCGGCACCCGGCTGCCGCGGCGCTCATCAGGCCCGGCCGGGAGCAGCGCGTGCAGCCAGTCGAGCTCGGCCGCCCGGCCGACGAAGCCCGCCGGCTCGGGCGGCAGCTGGGCCGGGTAGGTCGCGGCGGCTGGCACCACGGGGGGCAGCGAACCACCGGACGCAGGCAGGACGGCGGGCACCGCGGGCGCGGGCGCGGCTGGCGCGGGCGGTGCTTCGGTGACCGGCCCGGCGTTCACGGGCTGGTCGGCCCGCGACCGGGTGGCCGGCGGCTGGACGGCCGGCGGCTGGGTGGCCAGCGTCCGGATGACCGGTGACGGTACGCACGGGTCAAGCGCCGGGTCCATCGTCAGCAGCTGCTGGTGGATCCGGTTCAGCTCGCTGCCCGGATCGATACCGAGGTCCTCGGCCAGCCGCTGCCTGGCGTCATAGAACACCCGCAGGGCATCCGCCTGCCTGCCGCACCGGTACAGCGCGATCATCAGCAGCCCGCGCGCCCGCTCGCGCAGCGGGTGCTCGGCCACCAGCGCGGCCAGCTCAGGCACGGCGGCCGCGTCCTGGCCGGTGGCGAGCATCAAGTCGGCCCGTTCCTCGGTCGCGGCGGTGCGCAGCTCGGCCAGCCGCTGCCGCTCCGTCTCCGCGAACGGTCCTGGTACCCCCGTGAACGGCTGGCCGCGCCACAGCGACAGCGCCTCGTCGACCACTCCGGCGGCGCCGCCCAGGTCGCCGGACGCGCGCAGCGCGCGTGACCGGCCAAGACGCTCTTCGAAGTGCCCGGCGTCGAGCCCGCCGTGACCGAGGCGGAGCAGGTAACCGCCGCCGGAAGAGACCAGGACGCGCCCGGAGTCGCGCTTCCCCGCATCCGGCCGCCGGTCGTCCCTGGCTGGCCGGCCGGTCTCGAGCACCCGGCGCAAGCCCGCCACGTAGGTGTAGATGCCCCCTTCGGCGGTGGCCGGCGGCTGATCGCCCCACACGGCATCGACAAGCTGGCCGAGCGAGACGACCCGGTTCGCGCGGCTCGCGAGCACCCCGAGCACCGCGAGCTGCTTGGGCTGCCCTGCCATCAGCTCGTTACCGTCACGCCAGACCGTGACCGGTCCGAGCACACCCACCCGCAGCGGCACCACGTCCGCCTCCTTCACTGGCCCCTCGCCGCGCGGCGTCAGGCACGACGCCGCCCGTCCAAGTGGTTCAAGCCCGGAGATTACTCCCAGGTAGGGACAGGCATCCAGAAAATATCCAGATCCTCTCTAGCTGGCACGACTATCACTTATCAAACGATCACGCGGTCGGGCCACGGCTACCGGGCCTTCCGCCGCGACAGTCCGGCGCGGGTAACCGCGCCCGGACGGGCAAGGGCGCATCCCCCCCTGCGCCCTTTGCCTGGATCAGCCGGCCCTCACGGTCCCCCCTCACTCCAACCGTGAGGGTCGGCACCCTCCAAGTCAGCTACACTCTCGACTTGACTTGTGACTGACAGCGACACCTGAGGGGACGGGTGGAGGCGGGAAAGCCGGGTGCCGCCGGACGGGAAATTCACGGGCCGGCCAAGGCCCAGACCCCGGACCAGGACGCAAGTTTCAGCGCACCCAGAGGCTTCTCTCAGCATGAAGGCGGCCAGAACTCCAGCAAATCCCCCTACGATATGCACATGGGCAAAGCCAGCAGGACGAAGCAAGACGGAGACAGGCGCGCGCGTATCGCAGCGCAGCGTGAGGCGGAGCGCCGCGCCGCCCAGCGTAAGCGGATCTACCTGGCAGGCGGCGCCATCGCCGTCGTCGCCATCGTGGTTATCGCGCTGGTCCTCGTCAGGCTGAACGGCGGCGGCAGCACGGCCGCCGCGAGCAACGGACCGACTGGCGCCGCCCTCGCCTCGGTGACCAAGCAGGTCACCGACGTGCCCACCAGCGTGACCGACGAGGTGGCCGGCGGCGGCGTAGAGACGGGCATGTTCGTCTCCGCCCCCACGAGCGCCGCCATTAGCAGCGCGTCGTCTCAGCTGGGCTCCTACTTCGCCACCGTCAACGGCACGGCGCTGACGTCGGCGGGCAAGCCCGAGGTGCTGTTCATGGGTGGCGAGTACTGCCCATTCTGCGCCGCCCAGCGCTGGGCGATGATCAACTCGCTGGCCCGCTTCGGCACCTTCACCGGCCTGAAGACGACCCACTCGTCGAGCACTGACACCGACCCGAACACGCCGTCCTTCTCCTTCTACGGGTCGAAGTTCACCAGCGACTACATCACGTTCACGCCGGTCGAGGAGTACACCAACGTCCCGAGCGGCACCGGCTACACCACGCTGCAGACCCCGACGGCGGCCCAGGCGGCGATCGGGCAGCAGTACGACCCGAGCGGCTCGATTCCGTTCTTCAGCATCGCCAACAAGTACGTGCAGGTGGGCAACCTCTCGCCGCTCACCCCGACGCTGCTGGCGGGCAAGACGTGGGCCCAGGTCGCTTCCGCGATGAACGACCCGACATCCTCGATCGGCAAGGCGATCATCGGCAACGCCAACTACATGACCGCCGCCATCTGCAAGGTCACCGACAACAAGCCGGCGACGGCCTGCACGCCGACCATTCAGAAGCTCGAAGCGACCCTCGCCAGCTAGCCGGCAGGCCGGCCGGGGTTCCCGACTCACGCGACACTGGAGACAACCGAGATGGCAAATTCAAAAGCCCGCTCCGGGGGGCGGCCGGCGTCCGCGAAGGCCGGGCGGCCGTCCGGCGGCGCGTCTTCCAGGTCAGCCCGAACGGTCGCGGCTGTCTCTGCCACCCCCACCAGCAACCGGGTAGCCCGGCCGGCCAAAGCGGAGGAATTCGACCCGGAGGAGCCGGCCGAGGACATGTACTCGGAGCCGGAGCCTGAACCGCAGACAGGCCCGCCGCTCTGGCTGCAGCTCGTCACCTTCGTACTGGCGATCCTCGGCCTGGCGATCTCCGCCTACGAGACGTACGCGCACTTCAACGGGTCGCACCTGGCGGGCTGCCCGACCGGGGGCAGTGGCACCTTCAACTGCACCGCGGTGATCACCAGCCCGCAGTCGATGGTGTTCGGCGTCATCCCGGTGGCGGTACTCGGCCTGGCGTTCTACGTGGCGGCGGTCCCGCTGTTCTCCCCTTGGGCGTGGCGCCTGCGGTGGCGCGCGCTGAACATGCTGCGTCTCCTCTCCACGGTGATCGGCGTGGGCTTCGTGGTTTACCTGATCTACGCGGAGCTCTACCAGATCAGGGACATCTGCGAGTACTGCACCGGCGTGCACATCGTGACGTTCGTGCTGTTCTGCATCACCGTGTTCAGCGCGGCGATCTGGGGCCTCGGAACCAACCGGGACGCGCCTCGCTGGCTCACCCGCACTGGGAAGGCGTAGCGTTCGGGATTCGGCGGTTCGGCGGTTCGGCGGTTCGGCGTAGCGGTTAACGGCTGCGGCTCGGCTGTCTCGTCGGCGCCGAGCGGCGCGGGCGTCGGCGCCGGGTGACCGTTGAGCCCGGCGGCGCCGCTGACCGGTCCCCCGTGGCCGAGCGCGGGATCGGTGGCTAGGACCGCTTCCGGCGCCGGCCCGGATTCGCGCCCCGCTGCCTGATCGTGTTCTCCCGGCTCGGCGCTACCGTCGGGGTGCCTCGCCTGGCGGGCTGACCGGCCAGGGAGCGCCGGCAAGCCGCCCGTGATGTGCGGCAGCCCGCCGGTAATGTGCGGCAGACCCGGCGGTGGCCAGGTGCGCAGATGCGACAGCGCCGGGGCCCGGCCGACGATGATCACGCCGACGATGAGCGCCACGATGCCGCAGGCCTGGAGGGCCACCTCCCCGGGAGTGATCTGGATCCGGTCACCGAAGACGAGGATCCCCAGCAGTATGCCGACCAGGGGCTCCCCCGCCGCGATGGCCGGCAGCGAGAGCGGCAGCGGCCCTGAGTTGAACGCACTCTGCATCAGCCAGATGCCGGTGGCGCCCGCGCCGACCAGCGCGTAGGGCGCCCAGGCGGTGAACATCGCGGCGATGCCGTTCGACCCCAGGATCTCCAGCGTCTGCCTGGTCAGCGCGTCCTGGATGCCGAATACGAGACCCGCACCGGTGCCGGTGAGCATCGCCCGCGTCCGGCCGGGGTGCAGTCGCCCCTGGTACACGGCCGCGAACGCCAGCGCCGCGATCACCGCGGCCGCCGGCCAGTGGGTGACCGAGCCGAACGACAGGCCGATCGGCTTGGCCGACCTGGATGCGGAAAGCAGTGCCACGCCGGTGCACAGCACTACCGCGCCGAAGACCTCCCAGAACCTGAGCGACGCCTTCGCGATCGGCACGGCGAGGACCAGGGCGAAGACCAGGTTCGTGGTCAGCAGCGGCTCGACGAACCCGAGCGACAAGTTGCCGATCGACCAGGCGGCCAGCACCTGGCCGCCGATCATCGCGCCGATGCCCGCCAGCCAGCGCGGCTGCCGCAGCAGGTCGGCGATCAGGCGAATCGACAGGAACCGCGAAGCGGGTTCGGCCTGCGCGGACTGCTGCTGCAGCACGAAACCAGTGCCGATCAGCAGCGCCGCCAGCAGGGTAAGCCCGTAGTCGAGGCCGATGTCGAGGTCCACAGCGCCCTTCCGTCGGTCTCACTTGTCGCAGTAACCGCACCTGGACCGCCTGACCGACAGTCACCACGGCAAGGTCACTTACCTGCCCGTTTATTACCCGGCGCACCACTTCCCACGAGCGCGGAATGATAACGTTGCCGCCCCGTCGGCATTTTGACTCCATAGCTCGCCGTCTGCGAGTGAGTCATTCCTACTCATATATCGGCAGGTCAGGCCTTACCATCATGATGACGGCAGGTGGGTGCCGTCACGCCTTGGGTAGGGAGAGCTTGGGTGGGGGAAGCAGCCGCAGTGTCGAGGACCGCGCGTTCCGACACGAGACGGACGGTCGCCAGGCGGCGGGCCGTCGGCACTAGGGACCGGATCGTCGCTCATCTCGCGCTTGTCGCCGAGATCGCCGACGGGACGGGGATGGCAAGTACCAAGCTGGCCGAGGCGGTGGGCTACCCGGGATC
>DASYAD010000043.1:0-41530 GCA_036501515.1 Trebonia sp.
TGCTGCCCTGGGCCGCGCTGCTCGACGGCTGGACCACCGCGTGCACGACGATCAGCAGGGCCGCTACGCCGGCAAAACCGCCCGCGATCCAGGTGCCGGGGATGGCGCGGCGCCGCCGGCCTGCTGCCTGACGGAGCGGCCTGAGGGACAGCCCGGGCAGGGACAGGTTCGCGCGGCGGGCATTCGTCAGTCTCCGGAGCGGCTGGCGGGACGGCGGCAGCCCCGGGCGTACCCGAGGCCGGCGTAGCAGCGCTAGAGTGACGACCGCGGCGCACACCACGAAAACCCCGGGCGCAAGCCACGCGATGAGCGCCAGGTGGCTTGCCGGTGCGGCGGTCACCGTCGGCTGCGTACCAGACGAAGTGCCCGCTGCCGCTCCGCCGCTCGTACCGCTAGCCACAGTGCCGCTGGCCGGCGCGAGCCGGATACCGGAGGCCTGGGCGAGCGCCCGCACCCCGGCTTCCGCCGCGGTCGCGAGCCCCGCTCCGCCCGGTCCGATGTGCATCCCGCCGAGCACCTCGTCGGCCGCGCTGGCGGAGTGCCCGTGCCAGTAGAAGCCGAAACCGTCCGGCATCACGACCAGCAGCCGACCAGTGTAGGCGAGCGACAGCTCGACACCGAGGAAGCTGGCGTACGCGGCTGGCTTCTGCCACAGTGCGGTGATCGCGCCGAGGTCGTCTTGCCTGGCGACGACCGCGACCCGGATGTCAAGACCAGCGCGGGCAGCCGAGCTGAGCAAATCCCCCAGCTCAACCTGCTGCGGTACCGAGATATCGGCGTCGGCCGCGACGAACAGGTTCTGGTACACCAGCACGTCGCTGCCGGGATCGCCGTCGGCGCGGGCGGCGGGGGTGAGCAGGGCGAGTGCGACGACGGCGAGCACGGCCGCCAGGAGCGCGCGGCGGAGCGTCAGCACGCGGGCAGCCAGCCGGGCCGGCGGCTGCCGTGCAGTTGGCCGCAGTCGGTACAGCGGGCTAGCTCACGGGAAGCGTCGCGACTCATGCCTATCAGTGCCGCCAGGAACCTCTAGAGTTCCCGGTTCGTATGATCAAACCCGTGACGCGCATGGTTCGCACCGGGATTCTGCTGATCGCGGCGGCCCTGCTCGCTGCGTGCGGGACCGCTCAGCCGAGCGCCAGCCAGCCCGGTCTGAGCCAGCCCGGTCCGAGCCAGTCCAGTCCGAGCAGGCCCAGTCCGAGCCAGCCGATCCCGAGCGCACTGTTGAGCGAGGCGCGGCCGATCGGCACCGGGCCGCGTTTTCAGCCGCCGGCGACGGGTCCGGTCAGCGGCCGGTGCGAGGCGTCCCTGGGCGCGCGCAACGCCGTGCACGTCGAGGTGTTCGCCGCCAACCGGGTGCTGCTGCTGCCGGCCGGGATCGGCACCAGGCCGCCGCAGGCGATGCTCTCCGGCCGCATCACCACCGCCGGCTGTTACGGCGCGCTGGTGACGCTGGACACCACGGGCGTCGTGCTGGTGCGCTCCGGTTCGCGGCAGTCGCTTGGTGAGCTGTTCCAGTCCTGGGGCGAGCCGCTGTCACCGGAGCGGCTGGCGTCGTTCGGCGCGGCCGCGGGGAGCCGGGTGGCGGTGTTCGTCGACGGGCAGCGATGGCACGGCACGCCGGGCGCGGTTCCGCTGACGCCGCACGCGGAGATCGTGCTCGAGGTCGGCCCGCATGTCCCGCCGCACGCGTCTTACACGTTCCCGCCGGGCAGCTGAGGAAGCCAGGCGAAGGGGAGGGCAGAGTCCGCGAGGGAAAGGACGCGGCCGCCCGCGAGGGAAACCACGAGGGCAAGCGGACATCGCGTGACGGCCGTCCGGGAAAGGGGGGTGCCGGAGTAAGCAGCCGCCGTTCGGGATGACGGTCTTTAAAGATCTTCGTCCGAACGGGCCGTTGCTCCCCCGGTACCGCCGGAGGCTTCGCGCGCGGGGGCGGGCCCCGCGGGCTCCGCCAGCATCGCGTCGAGGTCGGCGCGGGCGCGGGCCACCCGCGAGCGGATCGTGCCGACCGGGCAGCCGCAGACCTCGGCCGCCTCGGCGTACGAGCAGCCGATCATCTGGGTCAGCACGAAGGCCGCCCGCCGGTCCGGCTCCAGCGCGGCCAGCAGCAGGCTGACCGCCGTCTGGGCGCCGGGCTCGGGGACGGACCGCGGCAGTCCCGCCGCCGACTCCGCGGCCAGGCGGGCGGACAGCTCCCTGGATTTAGTGCGGGTCTCGATCTCGGCCGCGCAGGTACGGCGGGCGATGGTCAGCAGCCAGCCGCGCACGGGGGCGTCACCGCGGAACTTGCGCAAGGCGGGGATGGCGCGCAGGTAAGTTTCCTGGGCGAGGTCGTCGGCACTGGCCGGGTCGACGACGTGCGCGCAGAAGCGCCACACGTCGCCCTGGGTCTGACGGACGAAGCTGGCGAGCGCGTTGCGGTCCCCGCGCCCGGCGGCGCGGGCGAGGGAGGTCAGCTCGTCCACGGCAGAAGCGTACGGCAACCGCCGTTTGGCGCTGGTGCTTGGGGGAATCCTTCGTGGTTTCAGCGGGAATTCCTAGGAGACGCAGGTCAGGCGCATCGCGCCGCGGACGGGGCTAGGCGTGCGCGGTTACGGCGAGCCGGGAACCGTGACGGGCGCGTCGACGGTGATCTGGCCAGCGTTTTTGAAGACCAGCGTCAGGGGCACGACCTGCGCGTTCTCGAACGGCGCGGGGTTCTGCAGCACCACGTCGCCGGCCACCGGGTCCAGGGTGAGCGTGCCGTGCGCGGGGACCGTGAAGCCGCTCACCGGGATTTGCCTGCCGCCGAGGCCGTCGCGTCTGGTGAAGGTGATGTCCCTCGCAACGGGGCTGCGCACGGCGACCAGCTCGTCGGCAGTGCCGGTGCGGTTGCTGATCGTCAGGTAGGTGCCGGCCGTCTTGATCGTGTCCGACAGCTGCGGAGTGAACGCGCGCATGGGGACGGCGGCCAGAGTGACCTGGACCCGCACCTGGGTCAGGACGCCTGCACCGCCGCTGCCCACCCAGGCCGACAGCAGGCCGGTCAGTACGGCCGCACACAGCACGGGCGCGGTCGCTGCCCTGGCCAGCGCGGCGGGCCAGCCCCCGCGGGCGGTGCGCGGGCGGGACGGCTGAGTGACGGCGGTTCGCAGGCGGCGGCTCAGGAACCGGCGACGCGGGCGGGACGGGCGGGCGAGCTGACGTTGAGCCCGGCCCGGCTTGAAGCCGCGCAGCCGCAGGCTGTTGAGCACCACGATCAGCGAGCTGGCGGACATCGCGATGCCGGCGAACAGCGGGTTGAGGTAGCCGAGGGCGGCGAGCGGAATGGCGAGCACGTTATAGCCGGACGCCCAGATGAGGTTGCCGCGGATCACCGCCATCGTCGCCCGGGCGAGCTCGACCGCATCCGCGATACCCGCCGGGTCACCGCTGACCAGCGTGAGGTCGGCGGCGCCGATCGCGGCGTCGGTGCCCGTGCCGACCGCCAGCCCGAGGTCGGCTTGCGCGAGGGCCGCCGCGTCGTTGACGCCGTCGCCGACGAAGGCCACCGCGTGGCCCTCGGTCTGCAGCCGGCGGACGATCTCGGCCTTGCCCGCGGGCTGGACGCCGGCGAAGACGTCGGCGGCGGCGATGCCTGCCTGCCCGGCAATGGCGAGCGCGGCCTTTTCGTTGTCGCCGGTGAGGAGGACCGGGCGCAGGCCGAGGCCGCGGATGCGGGCGACGGCGGCCGCGGCGGATGGCCGCAGCCCGTCGGCGACCGCGACCATGGCACGGGCCCGTCCGTCCCAGCCAACCAGGACCGCCGTCTGGCCGGCGGCCTCTGCGGCGGCCGCGGCCGCGTCGAGCGCGGGCGGGATGACCAGGGATCGCCTGGTGAGCAGGGCGCGGCTCCCGACTGTAACGGCGCGGCCCGCGACGCGGCCGCGCACTCCGGCACCCGGCAAGGCGGCGAACTCGGTGACGGGCGGCAGGCCGCCGAATCTGGCCGCGGCCTCGCGCGCGATGGCCTGGCCGACGGGGTGCTCCGAGGCGTCTTCGACCGCTCCGGCGAGCACGAGTGCCTCGTCAGCGCAGGCGCCGGGGTCAGCGTCGGCGTCGGCTTCCGGGTCCGCGAGGACCGCCGCGACCGTCATGGACCCGGTGGTGAGCGTGCCGGTCTTGTCGAGGATGACGATCCCGATCCGCCTGGCCCCTTCGAGCGCTCGCGCGCTCTTGGCCAGCAGGCCAAGCTCGGCTCCGCGACCGACGGCGCTGACCAGCGCGGCGGGGGTGGCCAGGCCGAGCGCGCAGGGGCAGGCGACCACGAGAACGGCGACGGCGGCACTCCAGGCCTGCGCCGCGGGCAAGCCTGCCCCCAGCCAGAAGCCCAGGGTCGCGACAGCCAGGCTCATCACGCAGGGCACGAAGACGGCGGCGATGCGGTCCGCGAGCCGCTGCGCGCTCGCCTTGGTCGCCTGCGCCTGGGTGACGAGCCGGGTGACCTGGGAGAGCAGGGTGTCCGCGCCGACCCGGGTCGCGCGGACCACGAGACGTCCGCTCATGTTGACCGTGGTCCCGGTGACCGGGTCGGACTGGCCGACCTCGACCGGCATGGACTCGCCGGTCAGCAGTGACGCATCGACGGCCGAGCTTCCCCTGATGACCAGCCCGTCGGCGGCGATCCGCTCGCCCGGGCGGACCACGAACAGGTCCCCGACGACGAGGTCGCCCGCTGGAATACGCTGCTCGCAGCCGTCACGCAGCACCGCTACCGATTTGACGCCGAGCGCGCTCAGGGCGGTCAGGGCAGAGGTCGCCCGGTGCTTCGCGCGCGCCTCCAGGTAACGGCCCGCCAGCACGGCGGTGGTGACGCCTGCGGCTGCCTCGAGGTACAGAGTCTGCCTGCTGACCGCGCTGAAGGTGAACGCGAACGGCATCCGCATGCCGGCCATCCCCGCGCCGCCGAAGATCAGCGCGTAGAGGGACCAGCCGAAGGAGGCCGTGACGGCCAGGCTGACCAGCGTGTCCATCGTCACCGTGGCATGGCGCAGCCCGGCCAGAGCGGCCCGGTGCAGCGGCCAGGCCCCCCAGACGGCAACTGGGGCCGCGAGGGTCAGGCTGGTCCACTGCCAGCCGGCGTACTGGAGGGCGGGCACCATCGAGAGCACGACCACCACGACGGCAAGCGGCGCGCAGAAGGCCAGCCTGAGGCCCAGGTTCCGCGTCGCCTGGTCGGGGGTGCCGTCTTGGTTCTCCGGCGGCGCGGGCACTGCCGCCCCGTATCCCGTTGAGTTGATCACGCTGATGAGCTCAGGGGCTTCTCTGCCGCCGAGGGCGGTGAAGTAGGCCCGCCCGGTCGCGTAGTTGACGGTGGCGGCCACCCCGTCGAGCCGGTTCAGCCGGCGTTCGATCCGCGCCGCGCACGCCCCGCAGGTCATCCCGCTGACGACAAGTTCGGCCTGCACGCGGTCGTCGCCCGCGACACTGGTCACGGGCTCCCGCTCATGTTCATCCCGCTCATGTTCGTCCCGCTGGTGCTCTCGCCGCCCGGGTTGCCAGCGGGACCGCTGGTGGCACCGGTGTACTGAACATGCGAACGGGTGGTGGTGACCGGGCCGAACCGGGCACCCGCCGCGTACGCGGCGAGGAAGACGACGGCGAGCAGAACGAGGAAGCCGGCCAGCTTCATATGGCGATGACAAGCATGAAAACCATCGCGATCCCCATCATGATCCGGGCGCCGATGGTGACCGCGGCCGAGAGCAGGAAGCCGCCGGCCGGCACCGCGGACGCGGTCTCCGTCGCGGCCGGCGTCGGCACGCTCACCGTGCCGAGGCCCGCCACCGCCACGGCCGCCGTTGCCTGGCTGTAGCGGCGGCCGGAGAGCTGGTCCAGGTCCCAGACGCTGTAACCGACCAGGATCAGCGCGAACACGAATGCGATCGTGGGATGGTCCAGGGTCATCGCCCCGCCGGGGCCGCCGGACATCCCGCTCATGCCGCCCATCGCGCCGGCGCCCGCGGCGGGCGCGCCCAGGGCCAGGAACATGTAGAGCATGGCGGCGCTGTGCACCAGGTGGGGGGCGCAGTGCCCGCCAGCCAGGGCGCGGACACCGCTCGCCCGGGCGTCAAGCACCACCCGGACCGCGAACCAGGCGGTCATCAGTCCGAAGATGACTTCCCAGGCGGCGGCGGGCAGCGTGGTGAGGCTCGATGTGAGCATGCCCGCCATGGCGATCGCCATCAGCAGGTGGGCGACGTCGGTGTCGACGACGACCGATCCGGGCTGCCACGGCCTGGCCGCCACCAGGCGGGCCGCGCTCACCGCGGCGACCGTGAGCATCAGCGCGGCCAGTATGTCGAGAATCCAGGCGGGAGTCATCAGGCCGGCAACCCTTCTGCGGCGGCGAGCGCGGCCGGCGTTTCGTTCGGTGCCGGCCGAGCCGGCCAGTAGGCGAGGGCAAGCAGAACGAGCAGCGGCCCGGAGTTCGGATCTGTCGCGCCGCTGGCGAGGATTCCGCCCAGCGCCTGGACGAGGACCCAGATCACGACCGATGCCACGATCGCGAGCAGCAGCGTTGCCTTGGTCCCGGGCGCGGGCAGATACACGCCCACCGCGATGAGCACGAAGACCACGGCGAACACAACCGAGGTGACCAGCCCCTGCTGGCTGACCAGTGCGGATGCGCCGCGCAGGAGCGCGGCCAGCCAGCGCGGCTCGCCGCTGTTCATGTCAGCGATCATCGCGTTGACTGCTTGCGGGGCTCGGTTGTCCGGTGTTAGGGCGAAGTAGGCCTGGCTCAGCCAGAACACCAGCCACAGCGCCCGGGCCACGTGGGCGCCGACCGCTCGCGCGGCGACGAAGGGAGCCGGACCGTCTGGCCGGTCCGCGGGCCAGAGCAGCACCGCGATCAGCGCGTAGATGATGACCGCGCCCGGCCCGCCGTTGAGCGGGTCCGCGCCGCCGTTCAGCACCCCGCCGAGTCCCTCGCCGAACCACCACACGCCGAGCGACCAGGCGACCGAGACGGCCAGCGCGATCCGCACCGTCGGGCGGAACGCGATGCCGAGGCCGAGCAGCAGCTGGACGGTGGCGAAGACCGTGTTCAGCAGCACCAGGTGGTGCTGAACCAGGTTCGCGTCCCAGGTGATCGGGCGGGCGATGACCGACGGGTTGCCGTCCGCGCCCATCGCCAGCATCTGGGCGAACGCCTTGGTGTACATGAACGGCTGGTACTGCAGCACGCCGTCGAGCAGCCAGATGGCCGCGAGGCCGAGCTGCAGCGCCCGTCTGACGTCGAGACTGGCCGGGGCGGGCTGCGCCTCGGCTCCCAGCCTCCCCCGAAGGGCGGTGCGGGTGCCGGCGGCGGCATTAACCATGGAAACTCTCCTCCGTGCTCATTCCCGCGGGCAGGCCCCTGCCCTGGAATGCCAAACTAACGATAGAAGGCCAGTCATTGGCGAGGCAACAATACGCGCCAGAAAAGTGCGCCAGCAATTGGGTTACCCGAAGATCCCAGCTAGACTGGCCGGGTGGCGCCTTGGAGCGGGCTTGCCTGCAAACCCCCTGCGGGTATCGATTAAACCCTGGCGGGGTATTACGGGAACCCGCAGGGAGTATTTCAGGGAAATCGCCGATTAGTTTTACCGGCAATATCAGTCCGCGCGGGCGCGCGATACTAGTGGTTTCTCCGCGGAAGTTGCGGCCGGCCGGGAACTTTCCGCCCGGGTCCGCCCACTAGTGAGCATGGACTGCGACAGCGCCCGTGAGGCCATCTCGGCCCGGATCGACGGTGAGGACCCGGGCCCGCCCGGTGACGGCGTCGACAAGCACCTGACCGACTGCGCCGCCTGCCGTGCCTGGCAGCAGCGAGCGCACGCGGTGACGCGGCGGGCCCGGCTCGGCGGCGCGTTCCTCGACCATGACCTGGCGTCCCAGGTGCTGTCGGCGGTTCCCGTGCCCGGGGCCCGGCGGTGGCAGCGGCTCGCGCCGCGCTTCGCCCTGATCATGCTGGCCCTCGGGCAGCTGACGATCGCGCTTCCGATGCTTTTCGGGCACGATCACGACGCCGGAGTGCACGCCGCGCACGAGCTGGGATCGTTCAACCTGGCGCTGGCCATCGCGTTCGGTATCGGCGCGCTGCGCCCGGCTTTGTCCGCGGGTCTGGCGTGGCCGTGCGGGATCTCGGCCGTCGGCCTGGTCACCACGGCCATCGCCGACCTGATCGGCGGACAGGCGATCGGGGCGGACGAGGCGCAGCACCTGGTCGCCCTGGCCGGCGCGGCGCTGCTGGTCTGGCAATCCCGTACAGCCGGCGCCAGGATCGCGGGCCCGGCCGCCGCGGTGCCCGCCGCCGAGGATCTCGGGCGGCCTGCCCGCTCCAGCCTGGAGGTAGTGATCTGGGCCGGCGCGGCGCCAGAGCCGCCGCGCGGCGGCGACGCCGCCCGGGGCGAGTCCGTCGCATGACGGCGACGGCGACCATTGCCGCCGTCCGGGACGTCGAGCTCACGATCGAGGGCATGACGTGCGCGGCGTGCGCGGCCCGGGTCGAGAAGAAGCTGAACCGGCTGGATGACGTCGTGGCGTCGGTCAACTACGCGACCGCCACGGCCCGGGTCACCGCTTCCGCCGCCGTCTCCGTCGAGGACCTCATCTGCGCCGTGCAGCGGTCCGGGTACGGGGCGGCCGAAGCAGCCCCCGAGCAGGCGGATCGTGCTGACGGCGAGGAAGACGCGGTCTTCCTGCGGCGCCGGCTGATCGTCGCCTTGGTGTTCTTCATACCGCTGACCGACCTGTCGCTGATGCTGTCGCTGCTTCCCTCGCTGCGGTTCCCCGGGTGGCAGTGGCTGCTCGTCGCGTGCGCGGCGCCGGTCGCGCTGTGGTGTGCGTGGCCGTTCCACCGGACGGCGCTGAAAAATGCGCGGCACGGCTCGACCTCGATGGACACGCTGGTGTCGCTCGGCGTCGTCGCCGCCTGCGGCTGGTCCGGCTACGCCATGTTCGTGCTCGACCGGGGCGCACAGGGCGGCACGCTCTGGGACCGGCTGGTCCACGGCTCCGGCGGCGGCATCTACCTGGAGACGGCTGCCACCGTTACGACCTTCCTGCTGGCCGGGCGCCTCTACGAGGCCCGGGCGCGGCGGATCGCCAGCCAGTCGATGCGCGACCTCGCCGGGGCGGCGGCCAGGCACGTGTGCCTGCTCGAGCGGGACGGGACGGAACGTCTGGTGCCAGCGGACACACTGCGGCCAGGAATGCGATTCGTCGTGCGGCCCGGCGAGGCCATCGCGGCGGACGGCGAGGTCGAATTCGGCCGCACCGCCGTCGACCGCTCGATGATGACCGGCGAGTCCGTGCCGGGTGAGGCCGACGTGGGCGACAGCGTGACCGGCGGCACCGTGGTGCTCACCGGCCGGCTGGTGGTCCGCGCGGTGAACGTCGGCCGCGATACCCAGCTCGCGCAGCTCGTCCGGCTGATCGAGCAGGCCCAGGCGCAGAAGGCAGCCATCCAGCGGGTAGCCGACCGGATCTGCGGGGTCTTCGTGCCGGCGGTCATCGCAGGCGCCGTCGCGACCCTGGCCGGCTGGCTGCTGGCCGGCTCCCCCGCCGGGCACGCGGTCAGCGCGGGGCTCGCGGTGCTGATCATCGCCTGCCCGTGCGCGCTCGGGCTGGCCACGCCTGCCGCCCTGGTCGCCGCCTGCGGACGGGGCGCGCGCAGCGGGATTTTCGTCAAGGAGTACCAGGCGCTTGAAGCGTCCCGTGCGGTTGACGTGGTGGTACTCGACAAGACGGGGACGGTCACTACCGGCCGGATGGAGCTGGCCGGCTGGCGAACGGCCGACGGGGTGACCCGCGAAGAACTGCTCTGGCACGCTGGCTCCGTCGAGGCTGCCTCCGGGCACCCGGTTGCGGCGGCCATCAGCGCGGCCGCGCGGAAACTGGCCGGCCCGCTACCGCTGGCTGACGGCTTCCTCGCGCTGCCTGGACTCGGCGCTCGCGGCATCGTCGGCGGGACCGAAGTCCTGGTCGGGCGGGCGGCGCTGCTGGCCGAACACGGCCTGACCGTTCCCGACGACCTCGGCGAGCAGTGTCGCGAGTGGGAGCGGGCGGGTCGCACCGCGGTCCTGGCCGGCTGGGACGGCGCTGCCCGGGGCGCCCTCGCGGTCGCTGACACGGTCAAGCCTTCGGCGGCCGCGGCGGTGGCCAGGCTCCGGGCCCTCGGCCTGCAGCCTGTGCTGCTGACCGGCGACAACGAGGCGACCGCGCGGGCCGTGGCCACCGCCGCGGGCATCGACGAGGTCATCGCGGGCACGCTGCCGGCCGGGAAGGCGGCCGTCATCAGCGGCCTGCGCGCGCGGGGGCACCGGGTGGCGATGGTCGGCGACGGGGTCAACGACGGCCCGGCGCTCGCCGCCGCCAACCTCGGGCTTGCCCTCGGGTCAGGCACGGATGTCGCGATCTGCGCCGCCGACATGATCTTGCTGAGCGACGACCTGGAGGCCGTCCCCGACGCGCTGCGCCTGGCCCGGGCCACGTCCGCCACGATCCGCGGGAACCTGATGTGGGCCTTCGGGTACAACGTGGCCGCGATCCCGCTGGCCTCCCTCGGCTTCCTCAACCCCATTCTGGCGTCCGCCGCGATGACCCTCTCCTCGGTCTTCGTGGTGGCCAACAGCCTCCGGCTGCAGCGGTATCCTCTCCGCGCGGTGAGCACCGAACGACCTGGAAGGCGACATGCACGGTTACAGCGAAGACAAAGAGAGCTACCTCCGCCGCCTGCGCCGCATCGAAGGCCAGGTCCGGGGCCTGCAGCGGATGATCGAGGAGGACAAGTACTGCATCGACATCCTTACCCAGGTCGCCGCCGCCACCAAGGCACTGCAAGCGGTCGCGCTCGGCCTGCTCGAAGAGCACCTGAGTCACTGCGTCAGCCAGGCGATGGCCGAAGGCGGGGACAACGCGGCCGAAAAGGTCAAGGAAGCGTCGGACGCGATCGCCCGCCTCGTCCGCTCCTGAGTTCCTGTCCCGTTCCGAGAAAAGGAAGCCGATGATAACGACGCTGAAAGTTACCGGGATGACCTGCGAGCACTGCGTTAACGCCGTATCCAGCGAATTGGCTGGACTCGGCGGCGTATCCGGAGTCACCGTTGAGCTGGTTCCCGACGGCGTTTCGCTGGTGACGATCACCAGCGCCGCTCCGCTCCCCGTCGACGCGGTGGGCGCGGCCCTGGACGAGGCGGGCGGCTACACCGTTACGCCAGGCTGAGGACCTCGTCGAACTGGCCTGCCCTGGCCTGGTCGACGAGCACCTGGAACTGCTCGGCGCTCATCTGCACTCGCTGACCGAAGTCATCGGTGATGACGATGCGGCGTTCGGGTGCCGCGGCATGGTCGATGAACAATTCAGGACAGCCGCAGTTACACTGTCCGCACAGTACGGCGATCTTGGTAAGTCCGCCGCCCTCGTTTTCCAGCATTGCCGTATCCTCCCTGTGTCGCACGCTCCGCCTCCAGCGTTACATGCACCCAGGAAAAGGTCAATAGAACAAATCGGTTACCGCACTCCGTGACAATATCAAGAATATAAACAGTGGGCTGCAAATACCCCGGGGCGGTTTATCAAATACCCTTCGGAGGTGTATCGAAACGGCTGCCCGTGGCTGCCGCCAGCCTGAGACTGGCGCGCGGCGTCCCGCGGGCCAGTTTCAGGGTCCAGTCGGCTGACCTAGCAGTTGACTAGCTCAGGTTGCTGGTTGAGCAGCTGCGCGCGGGTGGAGGTGAACGCGGCCAGGGCGGCGCCCGCCTCCGGGCGGAACGCCGCCGCGCGATGGCAGTTCTGGAAGGCCAGCCGTACGCCGAAGTGCCGTTCGACCGCGGCGCGCATGGCGTCGCTCGCCATCAGCCGCAGCAGCTGGCCGCGGGCGGTCTCGTCCGGCGGCGCCACCTGGTTGTCGGCGAAGTCGGCGGTGCCCGCCCCGAGGTCGTCGATCAGGCCGGTGACCACCGTCCAGGCATAGGGCAGCGACGTGCGGACGCAATCGAGGAACCCGGCGTCATCGACCTCACCGGTCCGCGCCTGCTCGAGCAGGTCCGCGGGGACCGTTAGCGACATGAGCCACACCCTTTCTGTTCCTGCCCGCCGCCACCCGGCGGGCAATGCTGGCCTCACACCGCTATGGTTACATGAAAATGAAAACCATTTCAAGTAAGTGCTGCGCGGCGTCTCAGCCCGGGCCGGCCCGGGGGCGCGAGGACGGGTCCAGTTAGCCGAGAGCACCGGTCTGGTGGAGGGTCCAGCAGCCGATGAGGATGAACGCGGCCGGAAGGATCCAGGGGCCGTAACGGGCGGCCGCGGCGGTGACGCGCTCGTGGCGCACGAGCAGCCAGCCCGCGGCGCACCAGACCACCACGCCGGCCGCGAAGACGACGAGCGTGACCGTGACCGTCCCCCAGTCGCTGGTGGCGAAGTACGGCGTGAATGCGGCGAGGCTGTCTGAGCCGTTGACCAGGGCCAGCATGGTCACCCCAGCCATGCCGCCGGCTGACGGCGGATCCGGCTGATTGCCGCTCCTGACCGTACGGACCGCCGCCGCCAGGTACCAGATCCCCAGGCCGACGGGCACCAGCGCGATCGGCCAGAGCCAGCCCTCCGGGATCAGGGTCAGGCCGCGGCCCGCCGCCAGCGCGACGGCGGCCAGCAGGGCGAAGCCGACGAACTGGCCGCCCCACAGCTGCCACCGGGACGGCCGCCCGGTCGCCCGGGATGTGGCACTGAGCAGAACCAGGACCACCACGTCGTCCACGTTGGCCCCGGCGAACAACACCCCGGCTACGGCGATATCGCCTGGCAGCGAGCTCACCGGGCGCGACCAGCTGGCACTCGTTCTTGACGGGCTGACCGCGCGGTGCGGGCAGCCGGCTCAGGACGCACTGCCGCCGGTCGCCAGGCGCATCAGGTCACTGTCGGTGTCGATGTCGAGTTCGGTGCCGCCCGCCGACCCGAAGTCGTGCTGGTAGTTCTGCCACGACTCGTCCCGCACCTGGCGGGCGAAGCCGGACTCCATTAGCAGGACCAGCTCGAACGCGGCCCGGTCGATCCGCTTGCCGAGCCCGCCGTCATCGCCCCAGTCCTCCGGGGCCGCGAACAGCGACGTCGGCACCGGGAGGGCGCGCAGGTAGGCGAACAGCGGCCGCATCTGGTCGTCTACCACCAGGGCGTGCCGCCCCGTCCCCGCGGTCGCCGCCAGCACGACCGGCTTGCCGATCAGCAGGTCGTTGTCGAGCACGTGGAAGAACGAGGTGAACAGTCCGCTCGGGGCCGCCTTGTAGACCGGCGCCGCGGCGATGATCCCGTCGGCCGCGCCGAGTGCGTCGACCGCCTGCTGCAGCCTGGGCGTGATCAGCTGGCTGGTCAGCGCCGTGGTGATGTCGGCCGCGAGCTCGCGCAGGCCGACCACCCGGGTGCGGACCGCGGCGCCGCGCCGGCCGGCGACGGCAGCTGCGGCTTGGGCCGCCCGGTCGGCCAGCAGCCGGGTCGACGACGGGTCAGAGGTGCCCGCGCTGACCACGACGAGGTTGAATGTCTCGCTCATTGCCTTCTCTTTCAACTCAAGTTCTTCAGTCGTTCCTGGTGCTGGAAGCCGCCAGCTTCGCGCACAGCTCCTCCAGCTGGCGCAGCTCCCCCGGGCTGAGCCCGGTCAGCATGGCGCCGGCGACCGAGCGGGCGTGCCGCCGGCCGATCCGCCGCTGGACCGCCCGGCCGTCGGCGGTGAGCGACAGGCCCACGCCGCGGCCGTCCCTGGGATCGGTCGCGCGGCTGACCAGGCCTCGGTCCGCGAGCCTGTCGACCATCCTGGACAATGCCGGCTGGCTGAGCAGCACGTGCCGGTTGAGCTCGCTCAACCGGATCGGGCTTGCGCACTTGGACAGCGTATAGAGGACGTCGTACTCCTTCATTGAGAAGTCTTCCCATACGTCCTCGGCGCTGAACTGCCGCATCAGCGACGCGTGGGCGGTCAGCAGCGACTCCCACGCGTCGTTGGCGGGATGCCGCCTGTCCGATAGCTTTGCCGCTCCATCGGGCAGGCCCCGGGGGGTACGGGGAGTCGCTCCCCCGGGAGACAACATGCGGTCAGCCATCCTCGGCTCCTCAGAACACCGACGGGTGCTCGGCCTTGGCGTTCTCGGCCGAGTCCTGGTACGGGGAGTCGCCGGTTACGTTGTCACCGCGGTTCGCGTTCGGGCGCGGCTGGCGGGCCGGCTGGTCGCCGTACTTGGCCGCCACCAGCAGCTGGTGCGTCGGGGCAGGCGCGGTCTCCGGGTCCTGCCGGGCCTCGATCTCGCGGCGCAGCACCGGGATGACCTCTCCGCCGAGCAGCTCGAGCTGGTCGAGGACCTTGCCGACGGGCAGGCCCGCGTGGTCCATCAGGAACAGCTGCCGCTGGTAGTCGCCGAAGTGCTCGCGGAACGTCAGCGTCTTGTCGATGACCTCCTGCGGGGAGCCCACGCTGAGCGGGGTCAGGTCGGCGAAGTCCTCCAGGGACGGGCCGTTGCCGTAGACCGGAGCCGCGTTGAAGTACGGGCGGAACTCCTTCTTGGCGTCCTGGGAGTTCTTGGCGATGTACGCCTGTCCGCCGAGGCCGACGATCGCCTGCTTCTCGGTACCGTGGCCGTAGTGCGCGAACCGCTGGCGGTAGAAGCGGATAAGCCGGACGTAGTGCTCCTTCGGCCAGAAGATGTTATTGGCGAAGAAGCCGTCGCCGTAGTACGCGGCCTGCTCGGCGATCTCGGGGGTGCGGATCGAGCCGTGCCAGACGAAGGGCGGCACGTCGTCAAGCGGGCGCGGGACCGAGGTGAAGCCCTGGAGGGGACCGCGGAACTTGCCGTTAGCGTCCACCACGTCTTCCCGCCACAGCTTGTGCAGCAGGTTGTAGTTCTCAAGCGCCAGCGGCAGGCTCTGCCTGATGTCCTGGCCGAACCACGGGTAGACCGGGGCGGTGTTGCCGCGGCCGAGCATCAGGTCCATCCGCCCCTTGGACAGGTGCTGCAGCATCGCGTACTCCTCGGCGATGCGCACCGGGTCGTTGGTCGTGATCAGCGTGGTGGACGTGGTGACGATCAGCCGCTCGGTGGCCGCCGCGATGAAAGCCAGCAGCGTGGACGGCGCGCTGGAGAAGAACGGCGGGTTGTGGTGCTCGCCGATCGCGAACACGTCCATGCCGACTTCCTCGGTCTTCTTGGCGATCTGGACGACCGCGTCGATCCGCTCCGCCTCGCTCGGCGTGTAGTCAGTGACCGGATCGCGGGTGATATCGCTGACCGAGAAGATCCCGAACTGCATGTGTGCCTCCCTGGCGCTCAGCGACGGGGTTAGCGTCACTCAGTTGTATGCGTTTGCATGTATCTCTAACCGCGAAACGGCTCAGGTATTCCCTTGCGCGGTTCGCCTGGCCGGGGAGAGCCACGGGCGCCAACGGCAGGCCGTCAGCGCGATGCTGGACGCGTACGACGGGAGGGAAAGGAACATGACTGCCAGCTTGGAGACCGCGTGACCGTGCAGCACGGACGAGCTCCGCACGCTGTTCTTGTTCGAGAAGCTGACCGCCGCCCAGCTTGACTGGCTGTGCCAGCGGGGACGGGTCGAGCACTTCCCGGCCGGGCCGGTGTACGGGGAGGGTGATCCGGCCACCTGTTTCTACGTGCTGCTCAGCGGAGCCGTGGTGCTGTCGCGGCGGGCCACGAGCTCAACAACCCGGCCGCGGCCGCGGTCCGGGCGGCTGCCGGGCTGCGCGAGCGGATCGCCGTCAGCTGGCGCAAGCTGGGCGTGATGGCGGCCGACCGGGTTCCGGCTCGTCAAGGAATATGACCGGTCGCTGCCTGCGATCCCCGCGTACGCGGGCGAGCTTAATCAAGTCTGGACCAACCTGATCGACAACGCGGTGTCGGCGATGGGCCAGGCCGGGGTGCTCACTGTGCGGACCGGGAAGGAGCGGGACCCGGTGTTCGTCGGCATCTGCGATACAGGCCGGGGGTGGCGCCGGAGATCCGGGAGCGGATCTTCGAACCGTTCTTCACCACGAAGCCGGCGGGCCAGGGCACCGGACTCGGACTCGGACTCAACATCAGCTGGCGCATCGTGGCGGACAAGCACCACGGGGACATTCAGGTCGAATCAGCGCCGGGCAGCACCAGGTTCCGGGTGCGGCTGCCGGTCACTCAGCCCGGACGGCGGGACTTAACCGCGCATGTGGGTGACGGTGCCGAACGCGCGCTGACGGTAGAGCAGCGGCTCGAACGAGTGCGTGTCCGCATGGACCACCAGCCCGATGATGATCACATGGTCGCCAGCCGTGATGAGCTGGTCGGTGCGGCAGACGAGCCACTGGCCCTTCCCCGCGAGGCGGGGCGCGCCGTGGTCCATGTACCAGGCCACGTCAGCGAACTTGTCGGCCCCCTTCCTGGCGAACGTCGTCGCCAGCGACTGCTGACCGGACGCGAGGACGTTCACCCCGAACCGGCCAGACTCCTGGATGACCTTGAGCAGGTCGGAGTTCTGGTCAAGTGAGATCAGGATCATCGGCGGCTCGAGCGACAGCGAGGAGAACGCGCTCACCGTCGTCCCGTGCGGCTTCCTGTCGATGTGGGAAGTCACCACGGTCACCGGCGTCGGCACCCGGGCGAGCGTGTCGCGGAACACGGTGGCGTCGACCCGGTCGATACCCGGCCCGGTCTGCGCTCCGTCGTCACCCGGCCCCGTCTGCGGTCCCTCGTCGTCTTGGGCGGTGCCGTCCTGCATCACGTCTCCGTTCGGTGAACCGCATGCTCCTTCCGACGATAGCCGGTGCCCGCAATCCCGCTCAGGTACGGGCCGCGCGGCTATCTCGTGCCGGGCACAGTGGACAGCGCGAGAGACGGGAGAGACGATCCGGGAATGACCAGCGAGATGACAGAGCAGGCGGCCGGGCAAACCGTCGGATTTACAGGCCTGGGCAACATGGGCATCCCGATGGCCGCCCGGCTCGTCGCAGCAGGCCACCACGTACGCGGCTTCGACACTTCTGATGCCGCCCGCCGGACATTCAGCCAACTACCTGGCCCAGGCAGCGCGACCCCCGTCGCCGAGCTGGCCCAGGTGAGCGAGGGCGCCGCCGCCGTCATCCTGATGCTGCCGGATTCAGACATCGTGGAACACGTGGTCCTGGGCCGCCTCGTCAGCGAGGCCCCAGGGCACGCGGCCACTGGCCTGCTGGCCAGCCTGTCACCGGGGACCATCATCATCGACATGTCATCGTCAGACCCCGCCAGGACCCGCCTGCTGGCCGCCCAGACCGAGAAGGCAGGCGTCACCCTGATCGACGCCCCCGTCTCCGGCGGCGTCACCGGCGCCAGGGCCGGAACCCTGACGGTGATGGTCGGCGGCCCCGCCGAGGCCTTCGAGCGATTCCGCCCGCTGCTGTCGGCGATCGGCCAGCGGGTCGTCCACGCCGGCGACACCGGCTCCGGCCACGCAGTCAAGGCCCTCAACAACCTGATGTCCGCCGCCAACCTGCTAATAGCGTCGGAGGCCCTGATAGCCGGCCAGCACTTCGGCCTGGACCCCAAAGTAATGCTGGAGATCATCAACGGCTCAAGCGGCCGCTCCACCGCCACCGAGACGAAATGGCCCAACTTCGTCCTTGAAGAAAAGTTCGAGGCCGGCTTCGCCGCCAGACTCATGGTCAAAGACATCAAGCTAGCCCTGGAAATCGAGCACGCGGCCGGCGTCCCCGCCACCGCCTCAGAAGCAGTAGTCGCAGCCTGGGAAACCGCCCTCCCCAACATCCCCCCAGAGGCCGACCACACGGCCATCGCCCGCTGGCTAAGCGCAGCGCGCCAGCAACCGCCCACGGGCTGACCACAAAGCGCAGGGCGTCGACCGGAGCCACCCATCGCCGCTTGCCTACTGGCCGAGCGCGCAGCGCAGGGCGTCCCAGGCTTTTGACTGAGCTTTTGACTGAGCCGCGCCTCAGAGAGGCTGAGTGTGATCGAGAATCGCCGGGATGATCGTCGGCCAGTCGGCCCGCTCGACTCCGTGGCCAGCATCCAAGAGTCGCAGCAGCCGGGCACCTGGGATCTCAGCTGCCAGGGCCTCGCCGTGTTCGACCGGAAACAGCGGATCGGCCGTCCCGTGGATGACCAGGGTAGGCACCGAGATCGAGGACAGCGGCCCGCGCGAGCGTCCGTCATCGGAGATGAAGCCGTGGTTCTGGCGCGCCGCCACGTCGCGGGCCCGGCCGACGTCGCGCCGCACGAGATCGCGGGTTCCAGCCTCATCGAAGGGCCGCCGGCCGCCCGCCAGCACCCGCGAGTAGTCGACCAGGTACTCAGTCACGGACGAGGCGTCAGACCAGTCCACCGCAGCGGAAGCCATGAACCGCCCGAACTGGTCGGCCGCCGGCGGGAGCGGATAATCGCCCGGCAATGCCGGGGAGCTGCTTATGAGGACCAGCGAGAGCACCCGCGGCGCGAAGTCCAGCGCGAGCAGCTGCGCGAACGCCGCGCCCGCGGAGACGCCGACGATATGGGCGGCGCGGAGACCGTAAGCGTCGAGAATGCCGGCCGCGTCGGCGACCAGGTCACCGCCGCTGTACCCGGGACGCCCGGGCTCGTCAGTGACGGAGCGCCCGGTGTCGCGGTGGTCGTAGCGGATCACGAAACGACCGCCCGCGGCGAGCCGCTGGCAGAAGTCCTCCTCCCACCACAGCATCGACGCGCTGATGCCGGCGATGAGCAGGACCGGCGCGTCGTCAGGGTTGCCGAAGGACTCGGTGCACAGCTCGATGCCAGCTGTCTGGATCATCCTCTCCACCACACCCGTCCCTGCCCTGTCTTTGCGCGCCGAACCGCGCGGCGGCGGTAGTTCGTGACCATGCGGACAAAGACCGGACGTGAAGATCGTTGCCGTCCACAGGCGGCGCCTGGAGCACTGGCCGCGGCCTTGACGCGCACTGCCCAGCGAAAGGATTCTGAACCTCACGCGTACGTAGCGGCCGACCAGCGCAGGAGGCAGCACGATGGCAGGCGTAACGCCGACGGAAGAGTTCGTTGAGCTAGACGGCGGGCGGGTGCACCTGCTGCGCGGCGGAACCGGCGAGCCGGTGCTGTTCCTGCACGCGGCGGGCGGCGCCGGGGAATGGCTCCCGTTTCACGGGCTGCTCGCGTCGCGCGGGTTCGAGGTGATCGCGCCCGACCACCCCGGGTTCGGCAAGTCGGATGAGTTTCCCGACGCCGACGGGATCGACGACCTCGCCTTTCATTACCTGGACGTGCTCGACGCGCTCGGGCTTGACCGGCCGCACGTGGTGGGCGGCTCGTTCGGCGGGTGGATCGCGGCCGAGCTCGCCGTGTACGCGCCGCAGCGGGTAGGGACGCTGACCCTGCTGTCCGCGGCGGGACTGCGGCTGCCCGAGCACCCGGTGACGGACCTGTTCCTGCTGCCGCCGGCCAGGCTCGGCGAGACGCTGTTCCATAATCCGCCGCCAGCACCGCCCGCGCCGGAGCCCGGGGCTCCGCTTGACCTGGACGCCGTCATCGCCGCGTACCGCGAGGCGACCGCGCTCGCCCGGTTCTGCTGGGTGCCGTACATGTCCGACCCCAAACTGGAGCGGCGGCTGCGCCGGATCACCGCGCCCGCCCTGGTCGTCGCGCCGTCCGATGACCGGGTGATCCCCGTCGAGCACGCGAAGCGGTACGCGGCCAAGATTCCCGGCGCCGTCTACACCGAGGTGCCCGACTGCGGGCACGCCATGTACTTCGAGCAGCCAGCGGAGTTCACCCGTCTCGTCGCCGCCCATCTCAGTCAACACGGCCTGAACGCGAACCCGCTGACCGGAGCAGAGAGCGGAGCCAGCCGGTGAAATTCAGCTTCTTCCACCTGATGCCCTACCCGTACCTGCCGGACGACTTCGACACCGCGTACGACTCGTCCGCGCTCACCTACCCGAACGCCAACTTCTCCCCCGAGCTCGGCGCGTCGCTGTACAACCGCTACCTGGACGAGCTCGAGTACGCGGACAAGCTCGGGTTCGACGGGATCGCGGTCAACGAGCACCACCAGTCCGCCTACGGGCTGATGCCGTCGCCGAACCTGATGGCGGCCGCGCTCACCCGGCGCACGACGCGGGCGCGGATCATGGTGCTCGGCAACGCCATCGGCATCCGCGGCAACCCGCTGCGGGTGGCCGAGGAGATCGCGATGCTCGACCTGATGTCCGGCGGCCGGGTGGACTCCGGGTTCGTCCGCGGCATCGGCTGGGAGTACTTCGGGCACTCGGTCAACCCGACGAAGTCCAGGTCCCGGTTCAACGAGGCGCACGACCTGATCATCAAGGCGTGGACGTCACCCGAGATGTTCTCCTGGTACGGGGAAAACTACGAGTACCGCTACGTGAACCTCTGGCCCCGTCCGATCCAGCAGCCCCACCCGCCGATCTACATTCCCGGGGCCGGCTCCACCGAGACGATGAAGTTCTGCGCCGAGCGACGGTACAACTACATGTCGGTGTACGCCCCGACGCGCATTGTCCGCCGGTGGTTCGACGGCTACCGCCAGGCGGCGGCCGACCTCGGGTACGTGCCCGATCCGGAGAAGATCGCGTTCTCCGTGCCTATCTACGTCGCTGACACCGACGAGCAGGCGCACGCCGAAGCCCGGCCGGCGGTCGAGTGGCTGTACACAAAGGGGCTGCGGCAGACCCCGGAGATGGTGAACCCGCCCGGGTACATGTCGCCCGGGTCGCTGCGCGGCGTGCTCGCCTCAGGCCTGCGCGGGTTCGGCGGCGACTACGACCAGCTGCTCGCCGAAGGGCAGGCGGTCGTCGGCTCTCCGGCCGCCGTGGCCGAGCGGCTCGGCCAGCTCTACGATGAGCTTGGCGGGTTCGGGCAGATCATCGGACTGTTCGCGATCGGCCCGTCCACACACGAGCAGGTGAAGCGGAGTGCCGAGTTGTTCGCGACCGAAGTGATGCCAGTGCTACGACCCCTAGGAACCGTGAAGGAAGCCGCCCGGTGAGCCAGAAGCGGGATGAACTGCTGGACGGCATCCGCGCCAACCGGGAGAAGTTCGAATCCGCCGGCGACCGGGCCGAAGAGCTGCGCACGCTCCCGCACGACGCGGTGGCCATCCTGCGCTCGCTTGGCGTGTTCTGGCTGAAGACCCCGGCTGAGCTGGGCGGCACGCCGCTGTCGCCGCTTGAGTTCAGCGACGTGATCGAGGAACTCGCCTACACCGACACCTCGACGGCCTGGGCGGCGATGATCGGCGCGGGCTGCAACGGACTGGCGGGCGGATGGCTGCCCGAGGACGGGGCCCGGCGGATCTTCGGCGCCGGGCCTGACAGCACGCTCCCGGTAGTCGCCGGCCAGCTCGCACCGCGCGGCACCGGGCACCCGGTCCGCGGCGGCTACCTGGTCAGCGGACGGTGGGCGTTCTCCAGCGGCATCCTGCACGCCGACTGGCTGATCGGGGCGTTCAAGCCGGACGAGGACGTCAGTACCGACGGGGCTGACGGCGGAGAAGACGGAGCGGCGGAAACCGGATTCGGCCGGATGGTCGTCTTCCTGGTGCCCAAAGCACAGGCCGAAGTCATCGACAACTGGCACGTCGCCGGGCTGCAGGGCACCGGCAGCCTCGACTTCTCGCTCGACGGCGTCTTCGTGCCGTCGCAGTTCACCTACGACCTGGGCACGCCCGCCGTCCGCGGCGGCGACCTGTTCCGGCTGGGCATGCCGGCCTTCGTGTCCAACGAGGTGCCGCCGCTCGCCATCGGGCTCGCCCGGCGCGCCCTCGACGACATGACCGAGCTGGCCACGCACACGGCGCGTTTCCCCGGCGGCCCCACGGTCAGCGAACGGGCCGTTTTCCACAAAGAGCTCGGGCGGGCGGAAACCCAGATCAGGGCGGCGCGCGCGGTGCACCGCGAGGCGATGAGCCTGGCCTGGGAAAGCGCCGTCGCCGGAACCACGCCTGGCGAGGAACTGCAGCTGGCCGTCACGACCGCGTCCGTCTACGCCGTGGAGACCTGCGCGGACGTGGTCACCGGCCTGTTCCGGTACGGCGGCGGGCGCGTGCTGGCCCTGGCCAACCCGATGCAGCGGCACCTGCGCAACGTGCTGGCGGCCCGCCAGCACCTGGCCCTGTCAGAAGAGAACTACGAGATCGCGGGCCGGTACCTGCTCCAGTCGGCCAAGGCCCGCCGCTCCTGACGGCGGCGGGCGGGAGACGGCTGGGGCAGCGGAGAAAGCCGCTCTCGTTCGGGCTACTGGACTGAGGAGCGGCGGCGCGCCTGTACCGACTCGGCGAGAGTGTCCAGCGCGGATGCCGTCATGTCGATGTTCATGCACGCGTCGGTCACGGACTGGCCGTAGGTCAGGGTCGCCGGGTCACCCGGGTTCTGACGGCCAGCCACCAGGAACGACTCGAGCATGACGCCGGAGATGCCGTGCTCGCCGCCGGCCAGCTGCTCGGCCAGCGACTCGGCCACCGCCAGCTGGCGGGTGTGGTCCTTGCCGCTGTTGCCGTGGCTGGCGTCCACCATGATGCGGCGCGGCAGGCCGGCCGCGGTGATCAGGTCGAGCGCCTTCGACACGTGCGAGGAGGAGTAGTTCGGGCCGCTGCGGCCGCCGCGCAGGATCACGTGAGTGTCCGGATTGCCGCTGGTGGTCACCACGGCCGCCGCGCCCACGGTGGTGACACCGAAGAACGTGTGGCCGGCCGCCGCCGCCCGGCAGGCGTCGACGGCGACCTGGACGTAGCCGTCGGTCCCGTTCTTGAAGCCGACCGGCATCGACAGGCCGGAGGCGAGCTGGCGGTGCACCTGGCTCTCAGTGGTCCTGGCGCCGATCGCACCCCAGGTCACGGTGTCAGCGATGTACTGCGGGGTGATCGGGTCGAGCCATTCGCAGCCCACCGGCATGCCGGAGCCAACGATGTCGAGCAGCAGCCTCCTGGCGGTGCGCAGGCCGCGGTGCACGTCGAACGACTCGTCCATGCCCGGGTCGTTGATCAGGCCTTTCCAGCCCACCACGGTGCGCGGCTTCTCGAAGTAAACGCGCATCACGATCAGCAGGTCGTCGGAGTACCTGGTGCGCAGGTCAGCAAGGCGGGCGGCGTAGTCGAGGGCGGCTTTAGGGTCGTGCACAGAGCAGGGGCCGGTGACCACAAGCAGCCGGTCATCGGCGCCGTCGAGGAGCGTGCGGACCTCAGCCCTGGTGCGCTCTACCGTGCGCTGGCCCGCTTCGCCAAGCGGAAGCTCGTGAAGCAGGGCAGCCGGGGACAGCAGCGGCTCGTAACCGGAAATCCTGGTATCACTGACGGGCGACATCGGGGTTAGTCTCCTCCCGAGCGCAGCGTGCCCGGGGCCTTCCGCGAGCCAGCTACGCCCTATGACTTGGACGAGGCCTTAGCGCCCCGCCTGCGGCTGGCTCCGGGTGACTATTAGCGCGCGTGACTACGCACGGCTCGACCCGGAGCCGTCGTAAAAAAGCGCCAATACCACCGTGACATGGGTCCGATCATACACGGCCAAGACGCGTGAGGTCACCCGCATCAGTTGTGATACCAGCACAACACGCGCTTGAAAGTGGTGCCAGAGTGGCTGCAGGGCCATGATCGTGACCATGGAGAGCCTCAACCTCGCCGACACCTTCGTCCTGTTCCTGGCCCTGTTGGGGCCGCAGAAGGTGCTGCTCTCATTCGCCCGGATCGGCCGGGACCTCGATGCGCACTCACTGCGCCTCGTCGCCGTCACCACCGCTGCCGCCTGCGCGCTCATCGGCGCGGTCCTCGCGCTTACCGCTCCCTGGATCGCCAGCTTCTTCCACATCGGCCCCGCCGAACTGGCGCTCGCGTCCGGCCTGGTGTTCTTCATCTACGCGGTCGGGCTCGTCTTCGGCACCCACTTCGACCCGGCCGAGGCGGCGGCCGGGTCGCACGGCGAACACGACGACGTGGAGGAAGCCGACCCTGTGCACCCGCTCAGAAGCGGGTTCCGGGCGATGCTGCTGCCGTTCGTGGTCAGCCCGCTGGCGGTCGCCGCCGATCTTGAGGGGTCACTCGCGGCCGGCAACTGGGGCGGACGCTGGACCGTCGCCTGGGCCTTCGCGCTGGTGGCGCTCGTCGACGCAGGGTGCGTGCTGGCGTTCGCGCCCGCACTCAGGAACATGCACGAGAGCCTGCTCGAAGTGCTGTCCAGGCTGCTCGGCATCCTGCTCGCGGCCGTCGGCGTCGGCCTGTTCCTCGACGGCCTCGTGGTCCTCGACGTCCTGCACTAGAAGCCCGCCAGCGCAAGAGTCACGGGCCGTTGCGCGGCGACCGCGCCGCAGGCGCGTGGCAGTTGCGCCCCCTGGGACGAAGCGGTTCCGCGTCCGGCGTGCAAGGCGTCACTTCCTCGAGCAGATGCGGTCGCCGGGCCTCGAGATCGCAATCAACATGGAAACTTTTTTCTAGATGGAAATTCTTATGTACTATCGTCGAAAAAATTTCCAAAGTCTTTTATCTATCTGTAATTATGGGGTTCATGTGGCAAGTGGGGCGGTCGAGAACGAGCGTGGATGAACTCACAGGGACGGAGCCAGCACCGCGAGGCAGCCGGGCGGAACCAGCACCGTGAGGCGGGCCGGGCGGAGCCCCGCCGCCGCGAGACCCGAGCCCGAAAGGCGTAGCCAGCCGCTGGTTGCGGGGCGAAGCCCCACACCGGGGGGTCCGGGGGTCGTCCCCCCGGTGTGACGACGAGAGACCCTGGCACGCGCTTTCTGCGTGCAGGGTCTCTCGTCACTCGTGTAGCCCCGACCGGATTCGAACCGGCGTTACCGCCTTGAGAGGGCGACGTCCTAGGCCTCTAGACGACGGGGCCAATAGTCGCCGGGGGTTCCGCATCCCCGGCGAGCTACAACATACCGCCTCTCGGGGAGTGGAGCCAACACGAGCCGCAAGCCGGGGCGAGGCCAGCGGAAATGTCAGGATTCTTTAGCCCGCCTGGCGGCCGTCGCCACCAGCTGTCCGTTGCCCTCGGCCGTCGACCCGTCGGGCAGCACCGTCGTGTCCTCGAGACCCACCCGGATGTCCTGCCCGTCCGCGACTGCCGCGGCTAGCACTTCCCAGGTGGCCAGGTCGTACCCGTGACGTACCTGCCGGGCGGTGATGCCCTGCCTGGTCAGCTCCGCGGCGGTCGCCGCGGCGGTGGCGACGGCTTCGGCCGGGACGCGGTCCTCTGGCTCCATCAGCACCCACAGGATCCTGTCCCTGAAGCCGCTGGCGCCAAGCAGCCGGGCGTCGCCCGGCGTCCAGACGCCCGCCTCGATGCCGATGCCGATGCTGGTTAGCAGGTCGGCGAGGTCATCGGTGCCGGGCTCGTTCAGGTTGATCGACGCGTAGTCCGGCCTGCCGTCCCCTGTCCACCCGGCCACCAGATCCAGCCGCCGCCGCACATCCCCGTCGACGGTCCAGATGCCCGTGGTCACCCCGACAGGAAGCCCGGTGGCCGCGCGCACCGCCGCCACTGCCGCGAGCACATGCTCAGGCTCGAGCGTCTGCGCTCCCGCGGGATCACGCGGGTGCAGGTGGAAGGCTCCCGCCCCGGCGAGTTGCGCGGCCTCGGCCTCGGCGGCGAGCTCGGCGGGAGTGATCGGCACCGCCCGGTGCCCGGTCCGCGTCGTACCGCCGTTAAGGGCAGCCTGAATCAGCACACACGCCTCCTGTGACCCGTCCACTCCGGAAAGAGCATCCCCGGCCCGGACACGAGGAACACCGGTAGCCGCCGGCAGCCCGGACGCGTCCTCGCCGACGGGAACGCGGCGGATCGACGGTTCCCGTTCGCTCTGGTGCCCTGGATTCGATACACTACATCGGCGCGGTCGGAATGCCTGCGGATGGGCAAACGACTCGCGTTGCCAATGGGGTATGGGGTAATTGGCAGCCCGGCAGATTCTGGCTCTGCTAGTCTAGGTTCGAGTCCTGGTACCCCAGCGACACAAGTGACACGGCCCAGGTGCTGATACGGCACCGAGGGCCGTTTCTCTTTTTCCGGAGCAATTTTTCGCAGCAGTTCAGTGCTCGATCAGGCCGCCCGCGGGACCCGGAGCGACGCGGCCGGTTCAGGCGGTGCGGCGGGCCTGGCGCGGCGCCGCGACAACGGGGACGCCGACCGGGCCGGAGCTCATCCGGGGATGCAGCAGCGGCGGGGACTCGACCAGGCTCTGCGGCTCGCCGCCAGCCGCCAGTTCGCGGAGCATGCGCGCGGCCGTCGAGCCCGCCCCGGCGACGTCACCGCGCAGCGCGGTCAGCGCGGGATGGACCAGCTCGCACAGTGCGGAGTCGTCCCAGGACAGGATCGACACCTCGCCAGGCACGCTCAGGCCCGTGCGCTGCGCGACCGCCAGCCCGGCGGCCGCCAGCACGTCGCTGTCGTAGAGGATCGCGGTGGGCGGCTCGGCTGAGCCGAGCAGCCCCGCCGTCGCCTGGGCGCCGGGTGCCGCGGCGCTGTCCGCCTCCACCGTGAACGCCTTCAGCCCGGCGGCCGCGGCGGCCCCCTCGAACGCGTCGCGCCTCAGCTTCGACTGCCAGAACGCAGCCGGGCCGCCGACCAGGGCGATCCGCTGGTGCCCCTGGGCCGCGAGGTAGCCGACGGCGACGTCGGCCGCCGCGCGCTCGTCGGACCACACCGACGGCAGCGACCCGGCCCCGGCGGGCGCGCCGAGCACCACGGCGGGCATCCGCAGTTTCTCAAGCGCCGGGACGCGCGGGTCGTTGACCCGCAGGTCGACGACGAAGACGCCGTCCACCCGGCGCTGCGCCCACCACTGGCGGTAAAGCTCGATCTCCGCGTCGGAGTCCTCGGTCATCGTGAACAGCAGCGTGACCTGATGCGGGGCAAGCTCGGCCTGGATGCCAGAGACCAGCCGCATAAGGAACGGCTCGATGCCCAGGGTGCGCGCGGGGCGGTCGATTACCAGCCCGAACGCGCCCGCCTTGCCGCCGGTCAGCGCGCGGGCGGCGCTGCTGGGCTGGAACCCGATCTCCTCGGCGATCGCGAGAATACGCTCCCTGGTCGCGGCGGAGACACCCGGCCGCCCGTTCAGCGCGAAGGAGACCGCGGCCTTGGTCACGCCGGCCCGCTGCGCGATATCGCTGATGGTCGGGTGTTTCATCCGGCCCCCTCACTATCCCGGTTAAGCATAACCCGGGATACGTCCGGGATGCGTCCCGGATGCGTCCCGGGACGCGTCCCGGGTAAGTCCACGGTAAGTCCGGGACACGTCCGCCGCACGGGGCCCGGAAAGGCCGTTGACGTGGGCGCGAACAGCTTGCTGGCCTGGACTATTTACTACTTAACCGGTATAGTGCTTATTATCTAGGCCGACCGACGGCGAGACTTAGCGGACCGGCGGAGGAGGCCACGTGCGCAGGCATACATCAAGGGTCATGACAGGCGGCGCGCCGGCGAAATGGCTCGGCGCGAACTTCTGGTCGCGGACCGGCGGACCGCTCATGTGGCGGGACTACGACCCGGCCGTCGTCGACCAGGAGCTGGCCGTGCTCAAAGACCATGGCCTGACCATGACCAGGTCGTTCTTCTACTGGCCGGACTTCATGCCGGGCCCGCACGAGATCGACGAGACCATGACCGGGCGGTTCGCCGACTTCCTCGACCGTCACGCCGCCCGCGGCCTCACCACGATTCCGACCTTCATCGTCGGCCACATGTCCGGTGAGAACTGGGACCCGGCCTGGCGCGGCGGCAGGCACCTGTACACCGACGTCTGGCTGGTCGGCCGTCAGGCCTGGTTCGCGTCGGAGATGGTCCGACGCTACAAGGACCACCCGGCCGTCGCCGGCTGGCTCGTCTCCAACGAGATGCCGCTCTACGGCGGATCGGACACCAGCCACGAGATCGTCGCCACCTGGGCGCAGCTGATCAGGGACGCGGTCCTGGCGGCCGGCGGCCGCCAGGCGTTCTCGCTCGGCGACGGCGCCTGGGGCGTCGAGGTGACCGGCGACGACAACGGGTTCCGGCTGGCCGACATCGCCGACCTGACCGACTTCCTCGGCCCGCACGTCTACCCCATCGGGGACGACCCCGTCCGCCAGCGCTACGCCGCCGCGATCGCCTGCGAGCTCGCGGGCACCTTCGGCAAGCCGGTGATCATGGAGGAATTCGGCGTAAGCTCCGACTTCGCCTCCGACGCGAACGCGGCTACGTACTACAGGCACCTGCTGCACAGCACGCTGCTGGCCGGCGCCACCGGCTGGATCGCGTGGAACAACACCGACTTCCTCCTGCCGAGTCAGGACCCGTACCGTCACCACGCGTTCGAGCAGAACTTCGGGCTCACCGACGTCCGCGGCAACCCCAAGGCCACGCTCGGGGAGATGCGGCAGTTCGCGAGCACGCTGACCGCCATCGACTACGCCAATTGCGAGCGGGCGGACACCGACACCGCGCTGGTCGTCTCCAGCTACCTGGACACCAAGTACCCGTTCACGGGGCCCGACAGCCACACCGCCGTCGCCAAGGCGCTGCACCAGGCCTACGCCGCCGCCCGGCTGGCTGACCTGCCGCCCAAGCTGACCAGGGAGACGGACGGCATCGAGCCCGGTGCCCGGCTCTACCTGGCCCCCTCGGTCAAGCAGATCCTCGCCCCCACCGCCCGCGACCTGGAGAAGCTCGCGAGCGACGGCGCCACGGTCTACGTCTCGTACTGCGCAGGCGACACGTCCTGGCAGCGCGGGCCGTCGTTCGGGGCGATGAACGAGCTGTTCGGCGTCCGGCACCAGCTCGACGTCGGCCTGGTCGACCTGATCGCCGACGACTTCGTCGAGATCACTCTCACCAGGGACTTCGGCGGCCTCAACCGGGGCACCACGCTGACCTTCCCCGCCGGCGGCAACGAGCACGTCCGCGCCTACCTGCCCGTCGTCCCGGTCACCGCCGAGGTCATCGCGACCGACGCGCACGGCCGCCCGGCCCTGCTGCGCCGCCAGGCCGGCCGGGGCTCGCTGATCCTGTGCACCTACCCGCTCGAGTACATGGCGGCCGCCGTCGCCCGGGTCAACCCGGACGCGACCGCCGCCCTTTACGGGGCGCTGGCCACGCACGCCGGCGTCCGCCGGCTGGTGACCATCGACGACCCGGATGTCGCCTGCGACGTCCTGGTCCACCACGACGGCACCAGGTACGCGGTGATCGCCAGCCACGCCGACGAGGAGCTGACGGTCAAGCCGACGCTCGGCGGCGCCGGCGAGCACGCCCCGCCCCGGGGGCTGACCGCGCTTGGACAGACGGAGATCGCGGACAGGGTAACGCTGCCCCCGTTCGGTATCCAGGTCTTCAAAATCGCTGAGAACTGACGGCGCCTGCCCGCAGACGGCAAGCTAAATGCGTTGCCGCCGCGCGCCGCGCTATGCGCCGACACCGCGCCGCGGCTCGCCCGCTTCTTCGGCACCTCGGAACGGTTCTGGATGAATCTGCAGTCGCGTTATGACCTGCAGATCGAAAAGGGTCGCCTCGGTCCGGTCCTCGACGGCATCCAGCCCCTCACTGCTGCCGGATAGACCGGCTGCGGTCACTGACCGTCCGGACTGATGATCGGCGGATCATCAGCTACCCGGCTAGTGCGAAGAAATTCGCAGCCGGTACGTTACGGGGCATGCCCTGGTATGACATGCCGCTTGAGCAGCTGCGCGAGTACCGTACGAGCACGCAGGAGCCCGACGGGCTCGACGCGTGGTGGGCGGAGCGCATCGCGGAGGCGCGGGCGCTGGCCACGCCGCCGTCCCTGACGCCGCACCAGCCCCGGCTGTACGCGCCGTTCGAGGTCTACGACGTCGAGTTCTCCGGCGCCCGCGGCGACCGGGTCAGGGCCTGGTACATCAGGCCGCGTGACACGCCCGGCGCGCCGCTGGTGGTCAAGTTCATCGGGTACGGCGGCGGGCGCGGCACGCCGGCCGAGCACATGGTGCTCCCGTCGCTCGGGTATGCCCTCCTCGTCATGGACAGCCGGGGCCAGGGCGGCAGGTGGACCTCGGGTGCCACGCCAGACGGGCGCATGGGGACGGGCCCGGAGAACTCCCTGGTCATGACCAGGGGCGTCACCACGCCGAAGGACTACTACTACACCCGGATGTTCACCGACGCCGCCCTCGCGGTCGACACCGTGCTCGAGCTGGCGGGTGCCACCGGGGCCGCTGGCGGCGCACCGCCGGTGGCGGTCACCGGCGGCAGCCAGGGCGGGGCGCTCGCCCTGGCCGCGGCGGCGCTGCGCTCGGACGTGGTCCGGGTCTGCCACGCCGACGTCCCGTTCCTGTGCGACATCCAGCGCGCGATCACGCTCGCGCCGAGCCTCCCCTACAACGAGATCCCGGAGTTCCTGGCCGAGAACATCGACCTGGTCGAGCCGGTGCTTGACACGCTGCGGTACGTCGACTGCGCGCTGCTCGCCCGCCGGATCACCGCGACGACGCTGGTGAGCGTCGGGCTGATGGATGACATCTGCCCGCCGTCGACGGTTTTCGCCGCCTACAACGAGATAACGGCGGACAAGGACATCGTCGTCTACCCGTACAGCGGCCACAGCTACCCGCTGGCCCACGTCGAGCGGCAGCTCGCGCACCTGCGCGACCACCTGCCGGCGGCGTAGGCCGCGCCGCCGGCGCCGCTAGTCGCGGATGACCACCCGGTTGGTCAGTGTGCCGATCGACTCGATCGTCACCGACACCTCGTCGCCGTCGGTCAGCGGGCCGACGCCCTCCGGGGTGCCGGTGAGCAGCACGTCACCAGGCAGCAGGGTCATCACCGACGAGACGTAGGCGACGAGCGAGGGCACGTCGTACAGCAGCTCGGAGGTCCGCGCGTGCTGCCTGACCGACCCGTTGACGGTCGTGGTGATGCCCAGGTCGGCCGGATCGGTCCCGGTCTCCATCCACGGGCCGAGCGGGCAGAAGGTATCGAAGCCCTTCGCCCGGGTCCACTGCCCGTCGCGCGCCTGGAGGTCGCGCGCGGTCACGTCGTTCGCGCAGGTGTAGCCGAAGATGACCTCCTCCGCGCGCTCCCGCGGCACGTCACGGCAGAGCCGGCCGATGATCACGGCGAGCTCACCCTCGTAGTCCACCCGGTCGGTGATCTTGACCGGGTACGCGATCCGGTCGCCGGGACCGGTCACCGACGTGGACGGCTTGAGGAACAGGACCGGCTCAGCCGGGAGTTCCTCGCCACCCATCTCCTTGACGTGCTCGGCGTAGTTCTTGCCGACCGCCACCACTTTGGACGGCAGGACCGGGGCGAGCAGCCGTACCTCAGCCAGCGGGTAGCGGTTCCCGGTAACCCGCACGCCGGCCGGGTCGACACCGAACGGGTGGCCGTACAGCTCCGCGATGGTCTGCGGCTGCCCGGTCTCACCCTCCACCACGCCGTAGGCGACGCCGTCGCCCTTGGCGAACCTCGCGATACGCACGATGCTCCTTCGCAGTCGTCTTCGGGGGCGGCCCCCCGTGCCCCTGAAGAGAATCCCCGCCGTAGGCGAGGTTCCTCGGGTCGCGGCTCGCTTCTTTATACCTCGGGGGGCCGCCGAGACATAACTGCTGGTATCCCTCCACCTCGGGTACCGGCCGGGACTCAGCGCCTTCCGGGCTCTCCCCGTACTGCCGCTTCGCCCGGCGCTGCCGCAGCAGATCCCAGCATTGGTCGAGCGCCTCTTCAGCAGAACGAAGACGCTCCCGCTCCTGTTCCGAGCTCAGCTCACCCGCCGCGAGCTGGCTGCGCAGCTCGTGCTCGGTGCCGATCAGGTCACTGATCCGCGCCATGATTTCTTTGTCGTCCATAGTGCTTAAGGTATGCCGTCAGCGCGGTGGTCCGCGATTGGGATACGCCTTATCCGAACGGAGGGTTGTTACTCCCGCACGCCGTCCCATGCCGCCGGCGCCGGGGCCCGGCGGGGCGGGTTTCCTGCGCCAGCGGCACTGGACACCCGCAGCACCCGGGCGCCCACCGCGATCCAGGCGGCCAGCACCAGCGGAATGAGCAGGGCCAGGTGCAGCCCGGTCTTGTCCGCGACCAGGCCGATAACGGCCGGGCCCGCCGCCATGCCCGTGTAGCCCAGGCCGACCACCCGGGCCAGCCCGGAACCCGGGCGGTCCTTGTCGGCCCGGCCGCCGGCCGCGAACACCTGCGGTACGACGATCGACAGGCCCGCGCCAAAGGCGGTGAACCCGGTAATGGCGACCGCCGGGATCGACGTCACCAGGGCCAGCGCGACGCCGGCGGTCGCGACGGCACCGCAGGCGCGGATGACCGTGACCACCCCGAAGCGCCCGATGAGCCAGTCGCCCAGCCCGCGGCCGAGGGTCATCGTGACGGAGAACGCAGCGAAACCGAGCGCCGCCACGCCGGCGCTGGTGCCCAGGTTGTCCCGCAGGTAGACGGCCGACCAGTCGCCCGCCGCGCCCTCGCCGACCAGCCCGCAGATGCCGAGCACGCCGAGCGCCAGGACCAGCCGGCGTACCTGCCGCCTGCTCGGCGCGGCCGGACGGCGGCGGGGGCCCGGACTCGGCCGCGACACGGACGGCTCGTCAAGCTCGGGCAGCGCGTCTAGGCCAGCCAGGTCGCCCAGCCCCGTCGTGACCGCCAGTCCGGTGGTCTCCCCCGGCCCGGTCGTCTCGTGTCCAGTCGGGGCGGCTGGCTCGTCGGGAGCGGCCGTCCCAGGCCTGGGGTGACCCGCGCCGGAAAGGAGCCAGCGGCCCGCGGCGCCGTCGATGAGCGCGCCGGCCGCGCCGACGACGGCCAGCGAGGGGAGCAGCGTCACGCCGAGCGCGGCGAAGGCGCCGCCTGCCAGCGACCCGAGGATCGCGCCGAGGCTGAAGAAGGCGTGCATCGACGTCATCACCGGCCGCCCGTAAGCGGCCTCAACCCGGACGCCTTGGGCGTTGGCCGAGACGTCGAGGGTGCCGCCGAAGACGCCGATGAGGAACAGGCCCGCCATCAGCTCAGGCAGCGTGCGGGCCAGGCCAGGGGTGACCGCCACGACGCAGGCGCCGACGCCGCAGATCCGGACAAGCACCGCGCTGCCGACCCGGTCGACCAGCCGCTCGGCCAGCGCCGCACCGAGCACCAGCCCGACCGGGACCGCGAACAGGGCCAGGCCGAGCGTCCCGTCCGACAGGTGCACCTGTGACTTGGCGGCCGGAACCCGCGCGTTCCAGATCCCGCCGGTCAGCCCCATCACCAGGAAGGTGGCCGACACCGCGCGGCGCGCCGGGCGCGGGGACCCACGCTGCCCGGAATGACGCACCTGGCAACAATAGCCGCGAACCGGGCAGGGCCAACGAGTAACCGGGGTCAGAACAAAGATGGTGGATAGTTTTGTACATTCCCGTGTACAAAACTATCCACCATCTTTGCCAGCAGTGGATTTGGCGATCTTCGGCTTCCTCGTGGGTCTGCCTGGATGCCTCCCGCCGGCATCCAGTTGCGCCTTGTGAGGCAACTGGGCAGCGGCGGGCCAGAAGCGGTGGGGGTGGTACCGCTCCGGGTGCGTGGTGTGTGCTGGCGGGCTACTCGGGGACGCGGCCGGCGCGGAGCAGGCCGTAGCTGACCGCTTCCTCCAGCGCGTGCCAGGAAGCGGAGATGACGTTCTCGTCGACGCCGACCGTGGACCAGGCGTCGCCTTCGGCGTCGCTTGACTCGATCAGCACCCGGGTGATCGCGCCGGTGCCCGCCGAGCCTTCCAGGATGCGGACCTTGTAGTCGGTCAGCTCCAGGGTGGCGAGCTCGGGGAACGTCTGCTCTAGGGCGGAGCGCAGGGCGCGGTCAAGTGCGTTCACCGGGCCGTTGCCCTCGCCGACCGCGACGACGCGCTCCCCCTTGGCGGTCAGCCGCACGGTCGCCTCGCTGGTGACGAGCCCGTCCTCGCGCTGCTCCACGATCACCCGCCAGGACTCGACGGTGAAGTGCCGCTTGCGCTCCCCCGCGAGCTCGTCGCGCAGCAGCAGCTCGAAGCTCGCGTCGGCTGCCTCGAACGAGTAGCCCTTCGCCTCGAGCTCCTTGACCCGGTCGGTGACCCGGCCGATGACGGCCTTGTCGCCGGACAGGTCGAAGCCGAGCTCGCGGCCCTTCAGCTCCACCGATGCCCGCCCGGCCATGTCGGATACGAGCATCCGCATGTCATTGCCGACCAGGGCGGGGTCGATGTGCTGGTACAGCATGGGGTCGACCCTGATCGCGGAGGCGTGCAGCCCCGCCTTGTGCGCGAAGGCCGACAGGCCCACGTAGGGCTGGTGGGTGTCCGGCGTGACGTTGGTTACCTCGCTGATCGCGTGCGCGATGCGGGTCATTTCCGTGATGCCCTCGCCGTCGAGGACCTGACGGCCCTTCTTCAGCTGCAGGCCGGCCACCACGCTGAACAGGTTGGCGTTACCCGAGCGCTCGCCGTAGCCGTTCGCGGTGCCCTGCACGTGGCTGACGCCCGCCTCGACCGCGACCAGGGTGTTGGCGACGCCGCAGCCGGTGTCGTCGTGGCAGTGGATGCCAAGCCGCGCCTGGGTCGCCTCCGCGACCTGCCGGATCGTGTCGCCGAGCTCGGTCGGCATCATGCCGCCGTTGGTGTCGCACAGCGCGATGACGTCCGCGCCCGCCTCGGCGGCGACCCGGACGCACTCGAGGGCGTAGGCCGGGTTAGCCCGGTAGCCGTCGAAGAAGTGCTCGGCGTCGAGAAAGACCCGCTGGCCCTCGCTGCGCAGGTGCCGGACCGTGTCGGCGATCATCGCCAGGTTCTCGTCCAGGGTGGTCCGCAGCGCCAGCTCCACGTGCCGGTCGTGGCTCTTGGCCACCAGCGTGACGACGGCGGCGCGGGACTCGCGGAGGGCGGCGACCTGCGGGTCGTCGGCCGCGGAGACGCCCGCCTTGCGGGTCGAGCCGAACGCCGCGAGCGTGGCGTGCTGCAGGCTGAGCTCGGTCCGCGCACGGCGGAAGAACTCGGTGTCCTTCGGAATCGCGCCGGGCCAGCCGCCCTCGATGAAGCCGACGCCCAGCCGGTCCAGGTGCCTCGCGATCACCAGCTTGTCGGCAACCGTGAGGTTCAGGCCTTCCTGCTGCGCGCCGTCGCGCAGGGTGGTGTCGTAGACGTGGAACTGGTCGTCGAGCATCGTCGCTTCCGTTTCTCCGTGTCGTTTTGGTGGCGGCCGGGCAAACGCAGTGTTCCTGAAAACAAAAATGACCCCTCGCGAATACGCGAGAGGTCTGCGCGTCGGCCAGTGCCTGCAGCACCGCCCTTATCGGGGGGCCGGGGGGTCGTCCCCCCGGGCAAGCACTACGAGCCCTTGCGAAACCGGCCAAAGGCCGATGAGCAACGCTCGCCGCCGACGCGCCCGCTGATAATAATCAGGCTGGCCGTCACGCAAGCTAGTGTGCCACATGCCGGCGGGTAAGTGCCAACTGGAGGCGCGAGCGTCCGTACCCGCTGCGGCCCGGACCGCCGCGAACACACCATCTCAACCGAGAACGTTGAGGGTGGTCCCGGCCAGCGCGGCGGCTGGCGTGAACTGCGCTTAGCCTGCGGCCTTGAAGAACGTTCCGGCCAGCGCGGCGGCCGCCTGGGAGGCGGTTGTGCCGGTCTGCAGCACCGCGACGGCGAGGCTGCCGCGGTAGCCGACGAACCAGCTCAGGTAGGAGTTCCTGGCCTGCTTGACCACGCCCGCCTGGCCGTATACCGGCGTACCGGGGACATCGGCCGCCCGGGCCGATCCCTTGGCGACCGCGAGCCGCATCAGCTGCTGCAGTTCGGTCAGGTGGTCGGCCGACAACGGCGACTGCCAGGTGCTTGACGAGTCGGTGAACAGCAGCGTCGGCGCGTGACCAGTGCCGGATGCGACTTCGGCCGCGACCGTGGCCATGCCCAGCGGGCTCATCAGGACCCCGCCGGTGCCGGTGGCCTGGGCGGCCACGGCCGCTTCGCCGGACACGGCCGGGGCCGATCCTGAGAAAGCGGGCAGCTTCAGCTGCCACGCGGCGCCGATGCCGAACGACCGTTCGGTGCTGGCCAGCTGCTGCGCGGTCAGCGTCCTGGACATGTTGGCGAACGCGGTGCCGCAGCCCGTGGCGAAATCGGAGGCGAGCGTCGCGGTGCCCGACGCGGCCGGCTGGTAGGTGAACGTCACGCCGCCGACGTCGGCCACCGGCTCGCACGGAAGCGGGTGGTCCAGGCTGATACCAGTGGACAGCAGCGCCGCGGCCGACACGATGCTGAAGGCCATGCCCGGCTCGACCTTGGCGTTGAGCGCCCCGTTGGCCGGCAGCGGCACGCTGCCCCCCGAACGGGTGGCGACGGCCCTGATCTCGCCGGTGCCCGTGTCGACGGCCACGATCTCGGCCGAGTTCGACTGGCCGGCCAGGGCGGACGCGGCGGCGGACTGCACCTTGGCGCTGAGCGTGGTCTTGACCGGTGTCCCTGTCTGGCCGTCAGCGGAACTCCAGAGCGTCGCGACACTGCGGCCGGCCGCGTTCACCACGACGACCGAGGTCGACGGCGTGCCGACAAGCTCGTCCTGGTACATCTGCTCAAGCCCGGTCAGTCCCACGGTCATGCCTGGCTGGTACGCGGCTCCTTCGTCGCGCAGCTCGCTGGCATTTTCGGTGCCGACATTGCCGATCACGTCTTGCGCGGACGTGTTGAAGAGCCGCTCGTCCTGCCGCTGGTGCTGAAGCCCGGGTACCTTGGCCAGCCTTGGCCACAGCGAGGAGTAGCCAGCTGGGTCGAGCGTGAGCAGCGACAGGAAAGCGCCTGGCGGAGCCGCCTGGATCTGGCCGAGCACCTGCAGGCTGTCGAGTCCGGTGAGCGCGGCGAAGCCGGCCGCCGTCGCCTCTGGGTTCTTCAGCTTGCCCGGGTACACACCGATCTGGTAGTCAGGCGACTTGGCGATCAGCGGCTGGCCGTCCACGTCCTCGACGTCGGCGCGCGGCGCGAACGTGGTCACCACAGCGAGCCGCTCGCCTGCGGCGAGCCGCGGGTTGATCACGGCGGGCGTCCAGTTGACGACCCAGTGGCCGCTCCTGGAGGACAGGCCGAACGTGCCGGTGTAGGTCCACTGCTTGCCGGCCTGTGCCAGGTCGACGGTCGCCCGGTAGGTGGCTACCGCGGTGTCCCCGTGCTGGGTGACGTGGTCCATGGCGAAGAACGCGTTGCTCGCGTCCAGGTCGGTGTACGCGGCCGCGAGCTGGGTGCTCACCGCGGCCGAGCCGCCGTCGGTGAGGGCGGCCGCCGCCGCGTAGTTGCCCTGCTGCCAGTCGAGCAGGAACGACTGCACCGCCGGCTCCGCCGACGCTTCACTGCCGAAGCCGTCGGCGAAGCCCGCGCCGAGCAGCACGGCGACGACGACGAGGACGCCGAGCAGCCGCAGCTTCTTTGACCCGAGGACCCGCCGTCGCTCCGGCGGCTTGCGGTGACGGCTGCCACGGCCTGACGGCGGCGCAGGCGAACGCGGGGGGCTCGCGGCGGCGGGTACGCCAGAGTCAGGGACGCCGGGGGCGCTGACAGTACCCGGGGCGGTGGCCGGACGCGGAGCACCCGTGAGGCCCGGCGCGGCGCGGGCCCCGGTCTCGGTCGGCGCGTAGTCGCCAGGGCCGGCCGACGGGACCTGCGGCAGCACGGGAGCTTCGGGCAGCGTGGCACCGTCTTGCAGCGCCGGGGCCTCGGGGGCCAAAGACACGCCGGTTCCGGCCGTGGCGCCAGCAGCGGGCGGGGCCGCGGTGCGGCCGCCGTTCCTTGACGACCCTAGCGTTCCCAGGCTGGAGAGGCCGGGCACGGCGAAGGGCAAGCCGTAGTTTCGGGGTCGGCCGGCGTGGCTTCCCCGCTCACGAGAGCGCGCAGTCACCGTCCGCCTCCGGAGTCACCGTCGTCGCCGCCAGGCACGCTCGACCTCCCTGGCCGCATCCCGCTTGGCCAGGTCCTGCCTCTTATCGTATGTCCGTTTACCGCGGGCAAGTGCGAGCTCCACCTTGACTTTGCCGTCTTTAAAATAAAGCGACAGCGGGATCAGCGTCAGGCCGCCCTCTGACGTCTTCCGGACCAGCCGCTCGATCTCCCCCCGGTGCAGCAGAAGCTTCCTGGTCCTTCTGGGCATATGGTTCGTCCATGTTCCCTGGGTGTACTCGGGGATATGAACGTTATGCAGCCAGACTTCCCCGTCAGAGACCAGCGCGAACCCATCAGCGAGTGATGCGCGCCCCAGGCGCAGCGATTTCACCTCGGTACCGGTCAGCGCGATCCCGGCCTCGATGGTGTCCTCGATCGCGTAATCGTGCCTGGCCCGCCGGTTCGAGGCGATGACCTTGTTTCCCTGCTCGCGTGCCACGTTTCTCCTGTCGCGCCCTTCCTGCGGGTGATGCGGCGGCCGGGCGTCTGCTGTCGCGCGCCCGCGTACGCACCAGCCTCGCCCGGCCGAAGGCGCCTAAACTCGCAGGTATCTTCGCAGCGTCACGAACGAGGTCACGCCGCAGAGCGCCACGCCGATGAACATCGCGAGCACGATGACCTCGATCAGGTCGCCTGTGGACAGGCCGACGTTGTAGTTGAAGTACTGCTGCAGGTTGTTCAGCAGCAGCGATTTCACCCCGATGAGCAGTATCGTCGCCAGCACCCAGCCGAACAGGCCGGCGATGACGCCCTCAAGCAGGAACGGCAACTGGATGTAGAAGTTCGACGCGCCGACGAGGCGCATGATGCCGGTCTCGCGGCGCCGGTTGAACGCCGACAGCCGGATGGTGTTGGCCACCAGCAGCACCGCGGCGACCACCAGGATAAGCGCCACGATGACGACGGCATTCCGCAGACCGTCGAGCAATCGGTAGAACTTGTCGAGGATGTTCATCTCGTCGATGACAGAGTCCACGCCGGTCGCGCCGGTGACCGCGCTCGCCACGATGTTGTAGTCGGCCGACGGGTTGCGCAGCTTGACCTCAAGCGACGGCGGCATGTCGGTTTCCTTGAGCATCGACACGTAGGACTGGTCGTTGGAGAACGTCTGCTTGTAGAGCGCCCAGGCCTGCGCCTGTGAGACGTAGCTGACGTTCTGGACCTGCGGCATCGTCTGCAGGCGCTGCTCGAGCGCCTGGCTCTGGGCGGTGGTCACCGCGCCGTGGCAGTTCGGGTTGGCGCTGTCGGTATAACAGAGGTAGACGGAGATCTCCACCTTGCTCTGCCAGTACGAGCGCGTTCTGTCCACCTGCTTGACGAACAGCAGCCCCGTGCCGAGCAGAGACAAGCTGATCGCCACCACCACGATGAGCGCGACGGTCATGGTGAGGTTACGGCGCAGCCCGACCCAGATCTCCTGGAACACGAAGTTTGAACGCATACTGGCCTTATCTCATCCTTGGTAAGTCTTGTGCCGCCCAAAGGGGCACCCGGTAAGCCGGCGGTAATACTCGCGGTCAGTAGGCCTGGCCGTAGACGCCGCGGTTCTGGTCGCGGACGACCTTGCCGTACTCGAGCTCGATAACGCGCTTGCGCATCGAGTCGACGATCGCCGCATCGTGCGTCGCCATGACGACCGTGGTCCCGGTCCTGTTGATCCGGTCGAGCACCTTCATGATGCCGATCGAGGTGGCCGGGTCGATGTTCCCGGTGGGCTCGTCGGCGAGCAGGATCATCGGGCGGTTGACGAACGCGCGGGCCATCGCGACCCGCTGCTGCTCGCCGCCCGAGAGGGCGTCGGGCATCCGGTCGTGCTTGCCCTCAAGCCCGACCAAGTCCAGCACCTCAGGCACCACCCGCTTGATGAACCGCCGGGGCTTGCCGATGACCTCGAGCGCGAACGCGACGTTCTGCTCGACGGTCTTGTTCGGCAGCAGGCGGAAGTCCTGGAACACGCAGCCGATCTTGCGCCGCAGCGCCGGGACCTTCCAGTTGGTGAGCCGGGCGAGGTCGTTGCCGGCGACGAGGATCTGGCCCTCGTTGGGCCGCTCCTCGCGGAGGATCAGCCGCAGGAAGGAGGACTTGCCTGAGCCGGACGGTCCAACGAGGAAGACGAACTCTCCCTTGTTGATCGTCATGTCGACGTTCTCCAGCGCGGCCCGATTCTGGTTCGGGTAGATCTTGGTGACGTTTTGAAACTCGATCACGGGACCATCACAGGATCTTTCGATGAAGGACCGGCCCTCAATCAAGGACTGGCATGCTTTGGCCGGTAAGCGCGTCACGCCTGGCCCAGCCGCCGCACGGGGTAAAACCGGCTTAGCTGGGCAACTTGCGGGTAACCTGGCTTAGCCAGGGAACAGTCTAAAGGGAAACTGGCAGCCAAGGCTCCAGATCACGTCAAGTGCGCCTGGGCACCTACCGGAAGGGGTTTGAGATGAGCTGCGAGCATCTGATCTGCGCTCATTGCGCCGGCCCGGTGGTCGAGGGCCGCTGCCCCGTCTGCCGGGCGGCCCGCGCGGAGGTCCACCACCACGGGCCCGCGCTCTCGCCGCAGCTCCTTGTCGCCGCGGCTTTGCTGCTGCTGCTCGGCCTGCTGATCGCGACCCACGTGCTGGCATAGCAGCCGGCGGGCTAAGCCCTCAGACCGCCGAGCAGGCCCGCCGCCGCGGACTGAAAACGCTCCACGTCACCGAAGGGACGAGCGAGCTGCGCGAGATGCTCCGCGGCGCCCTGGAGCCGGCCGGGCCTCGCCCGGGTGAACAGCTCGCTCGGGTGAACAGCGTGCTTCGGGCGCGAGATCAGGTCTGGCTGTCCCCTTCCGCCTCCGCGATGCGGAGCCAGCGGATCTCGGCGTCGATGAACTCGTCGATCTCGCCGTCGAGCACTGATTCCGCCTGCGAGGTCTCGTAGCCGGTCCGCTGGTCCTTCACCATCTGGTACGGGTAAAGAACGTAGTTGCGGATCTGCGATCCCCAGGCGCGCCCGCCGTCGCCCTTGAGCGCGGCCAGCTCTTTGGCCTCTTCCTCACGGCGGCGATCGAGCAGCTTGGAGGACAGCACCGCCATCGCCGAGGCCTTGTTCTGGATCTGGGAGCGCTCGTTCTGGCAGGACACCACGATGCCCGTGGGCAGGTGGGTGATGCGCACCGCCGAGTCCGTCGTGTTGACGCCCTGGCCGCCCGGTCCCGAGGAACGGAACACGTCGACCCTGATCTCGTCCTCGTTGACGTCCACGTGGTCGGTCTGCGCCACCACCGGCACCACGTCAACGCCGGCGAACGAGGTCTGGCGACGACCCTGGTTGTCGTACTTGGAGATGCGGACCATGCGGTGCGTGCCCTGCTCGCCGCGGAGCGTCCCGTAGGCATAGGGCGCCTTGACCGCGAACGTCGTCGACTTGATGCCGGCCTCGCCGTAGGAGACGTCGTAGACCTCGGCGTGATACTTGTGCCGCTCCGCCCAGCGCAGGTACATCCGCTGCAGGTTTCCCGCGAAGTCTTCCGCGTCTGCCCCGCCCGCCTGGGAGTTGATCGTGATCAGCGCCTCGCGGGCGTCGTACTCGCCGTTCAGCAGGGTGCGGATCTCGAGGGCGTCCATGGACTTGCGCACGGCGGCGAGCTCGGCCACGGCCTCGT
>DASYAD010000044.1:0-2239 GCA_036501515.1 Trebonia sp.
TGCCTTCACAACTGACGCTAGGCGTGCCGCCGGGCGGCGGTCAGGGCCGCAACTCCCGTCACGCGCGGGCCTTCGGCCTGGGGTCACCGGGACCAAGGTCCTTAGCGATGCCGGGGTGGACTGCCTAGGCTGGAGTGGAACTACGAGGCCGTTCGCTATGGAAGGTCCCGTAACCGGAGGCGAACGGTCAGGTGGTCACGATGGCGAGCCAAGACGGCGACGGCAGGCAGATCGCGGTGTTCCTGCTCGATGACCACGAGGTGGTCCGCAGGGGCGTGCGCGATCTGCTCGAGGCCGAGCAGGACATCCGGGTCGTCGGCGAGGCGGGCACCGCGTCCTCCGCGCTGGCCCGCATCCCGGCGCTGCGCCCGGACGTGGCGGTGCTCGACGTGCGGCTGCCGGACGGCGACGGCGTTACGGTCTGCCGGGAGATCCGGTCGCGGATGCCCGAGGTCGCGTGCCTGATGCTCACCTCGTTCGGCGACGACGAGGCGCTGTTCGACGCGATCATGGCCGGGGCGGCCGGATACGTGCTGAAGCAGATCCGCGGTACCGACCTGGTCGGCGCGGTGCGCACCGTGGCGTCGGGGGAGTCGATGCTGGACGCCCGCGCGGCCGGGCAGGTGATGGCCAGGCTCCGCGACTCCTCGCACAAGCGCGACCCGCTGGCGGGGCTGACCCCGCAGGAGCGGAGGATCCTTGAGCTGATCGGCGAGGGGCTGACGAACCGGCAGATCGGCGAGCGGATGTTCCTCGCGGAGAAGACCGTGAAGAACTACGTGTCCGCGCTGTTCGCCAAGCTGGGCATGGAGCGCCGCACCCAGGCGGCCGCCTACGCGGTGCGCGTGTTCGACGAGCATGGCGGGGCTGGGCACGGCGGAAGCCCTGCCGATTAGGGACCTTAGTCTCTCGGCCCGGCGTTCCTGTCGCGGGCATCCTGCTTGCCATGGACGTTAACGGCTCGGTGCTCGAGCACCTGTCACGAGACGAGTGCATGCGGCTGATGGGCTCGGTGCCCGTCGGCCGGATCGTCTACACCAGGCAGGCGCTGCCCGCCGTGGAACTCGTCAACTTCGCGCTGGACGACCGCGACATCATCATCAGGACGGACGCCGGCGGCAAGCTCGCCGCCGCGACGCGCGGCGCCGTGGTGGCGTTCGAGGCCGACAGCCTGGACGTCACCGGGCATGCCGGCTGGAGCGTCACCGTCGTCGGGCACGCCACGGCGGTGACCGACCGCGAGGAGATCCGCCGCCTGGAGCAGCTCCCGCTCACCCCGTGGGCGCCGGGAAAGCGTGACCACTTCGTCCGGATCTCGTCGGTGATCGTGAACGGTCGGCGGATCGGGGCCGGGCAGTTGGCGCGAGGCAGCGATGCGCGTCCTATCTGAACGCAGGCTCGCGGTAGAGCTCGGCGCGCTGGCCGGCACCCCGCGGGTCGTGGCCGGCGGCAACTACGCCACCCCGTGGCGGGCCCTGTCGGTGCTCGACGGGACGGTAGCGCGGTACCGGCTGTTCGCGCTGAACGCGCAGGCCGGGATGCCGGACCGGGACGGCGTGACGTTCGAGTCGCCGTTCGTCGGGCCGGGCATGCGCGGACACGGCCGGCTGCGCTACTTCCCCTGCCGGCTGTCGCTGGTGCCGTCGCTGCTGGCCACCGCCCTGCCGCCGGACGTCGTGCTGGTGCAGACGTCGGTGCCGTCTGACGGCACCGTGTCGCTCGGTACCGAAGTGAACGTGCTGCCCGCGGCGATCGAAGCCGCCAGGGCTCGCGGCGGGCTGGTCGTCGCGCAGCTCAACCCCCGCGTCCCGTACACCTACGGGGACTCGGTGCTGCCCTGTGACGCCATCGACTACGCGATCGAGGCGGAGGCGCCGCTGCGGGCGCCGGTGCCGCGGCCCGCGACCGGGGCGTCCGCCGCCATCGCCGGCCGGGTGGCCGCGCTGATCGGTGACGGTGCGACGCTGCAGCTCGGCATCGGCGCGGTGCCTGACGCCGTGCTGACCGGGCTGCACGGCAGGCGCGGGCTGGCCGTGTGGTCGGAGATGTTCAGCGACGGCGTGCTCGGCCTGGCCAAGGCGGGCGCGCTGGACCCGGCGCAGCCGGTGACCGCCTCGTTCGCGTTCGGCAGCGCCGACCTGTACGCCTGGCTGGACCGCAACCCCGACGTGCGGATGCTGCGCACCGAGACGGTGAACGACCCGGCGCGGATCGCGCGCCGGCCGCGGATGGTCTCGGT
>DASYAD010000045.1:0-19582 GCA_036501515.1 Trebonia sp.
GACCTGCGCCCAGGTCTACGTGCTCGACTACGGCAGCATGATCTTCCAGGGCACCCCGCAGGAGATGCTCACCGCGGAGAGCGTGCGCGCCGCCTACCTGGGCGTGACGACGACAGAGGCAGCGAGCTGACCGCGATATCAGCCGCAAGGTCATCCGAACGGTTGCGTGCTGCTGTTTCCCCGTGGGGCTCGTTGCCATCACGAAATGTCGGGCAGATCCATTTTGGGCCAACGTTGACAGCCACCGCCGCTGATCCTATTATGCAGCTATAAAAGAGTATCCTCTTGCAGCATCCCAGGCCCCCGGCCAGCGCGAAAGGCGACGGTCTGCGTTCGGTCTTGAAGGAGGAGCCATGGAAACGAAAGCCCCTGATAAGAGCGTCTACGAACCGAGCGAAGTCGAGGACATCGTCCGGGAATGGTTTCTTTCTTATTCCGAGAAGGACTTCGACGCGCACAACGCGTTGATCCATCCCGACGCCGTTGTCGTTTATCCGGAGATGTGCTTTGTTGACCCGGACATGTCCGGGGGCAAGGCATTCCTCGAAAGGACGTTGCAGAAGGACGAGGCGAACTTCATTGACTTGAAGCAGACTATTACCAGTCTGTAGGTCATAGGAAACACGGCATTCGTCGAGGGGTACTTCAGTGGCAGCCAACTCGGCGGCACCATTGTCGATCAAGCCGAGGGTTCCGAGATGAAGCTGCGGTTCCCATCCCGGCTGATCTCGAACTGCGGGAGCACGGGCTCCAACTTGTCAAACCCGACCCGGGCTACGTGTCGCTGCACCCCGACGGTTCGTCGCTCGCGCGCCACGATCCGGAGCTGAACGTGCCCTGGGTGATCACGTTGTTTGGCGTGTTCGTTCTCGCGACTGCGCCGCCGCTGCTGTTGCCATGGCGCAAGGGTGGCGCGGTTAATCTCGAGGAAAGCTGAGCGCTGCGCAGTTGACCTGGCCCTAACCTGGTCAACTGCGCAGCGACACCTGGGGAACTAGCCGCTAGGCGACGATCACCCGCGCCGACGCGAGGTTCTGCAGCCGCCGGTGCTTCGCGTCAACGTCGCCGTCCCGGTGCGCGGAGACCAGCGCGGTGGCGAAGTAGGTGCCGGGCTCGGAGTACGCGTGCGTCGTCTCCAGCGTCACCGAGGTAGCCGACCCGTCGACCGACGGGTCACTGTACGGGTACGTGCCCGTGCCGTCGAAGTCCCACTGCACGGACACGATCGTGCCCCCGGCAGCGGGCGCGTCCGCTTGCACCGACAGCGTGACCGGCTCGCCGACGGCCACGGTGGCCAGCGCGCCGCCGTTGGCCGTCACCGACACGACTGGCTGCACACCGCCCCGCTCCGCAGCCGTGGCAGGCAGCCGCACCTGCCCGTCCACGTACTGGTACGAGGTCGAGGCGGGCGCGACACCCTCCTCCACCCACCGCGCCAGGTCGACAAGACCCTGCTCGATGATCGGCGTGTAGTCGATCAGGACGGTGTTGCTCGCCCGCAGCGGCGACGGCGGCAGCCACGCGGGCATGATGTGCTCCGCGTTCTGCGTCCACTGGAGCCGGAACCGTGCCTCCGCGCCGGAAGCGCCCTGCTCTCCCAGCACAGCGCCCTCGTAGATGATCCCCTGCGACGGCCAGAGCGACGAGTCGTGGGTGTGGTGCACCCACAGCAGCTTGCCCGAGTAGTGCCCGGTGTAGGACACGCCCATCAGCGGGGACATCAGCGGTATCGGGTGCTGCGCGTAAATCGGCTTCCCGCCGACCCGGAGCCCGTCGAACTGGCTGTCAGCCATGATGTGGTGGCGGTGGAAGTAGCAGAACGCGAGGAACTTCCTGTTGTCCACGTGGATCTGGTCGCCCGCCTTGACCCCGGCGAACTTCTCCTTGTCGGCGTCGCCGTGGCCGCCGCCGACCAGGACGTCACCCGAGTGGCTCATGACGTAGAGCTGCCGGCCCGCCGCGTCACCAGAGGCCACCTGAAGCCCGGCGCCGAGCCGGTAGCCGGACCCGGAGAGGCCGGACAGCTGCACGGCGTAGGGCTGCTCAAGCCGGGCCGGGTCACCTGCCATGATCCCGGCCATCGCCTTCATCAGCATGTACTCAGGCCCGGCGAACGCGGGGTCGGTGAGCAGGTCCTTCGGCGTGATCACCCGGTCGACGGTCACGGTCTCGTCGATGACGTCGGGCAGCACCGCCTCCGGGATGTCGTGCCCGACGTATCCGGGCGACGTCCAGAAGTTCTCGAAGTACGTCGGGTCCTGCTCAACCAGCAGGTCGGCGATCGACGTCCAGAGCCAGATCTGCCCCATCGGCGAGAAGATCATGAACTCGTTCCCGAACGGGAACCCCTGCTTGTACAGCGAGGCAAGCTCGTCCCGCTCGTGGCTGTTCAGCCCGGCGAACGGGTCGCCGCTGCCGCCGGGCTGCATGGCATCGATCACGCCAAGCGCCTTGGCCGGCTCCCGCAGCAGCCGCTGCACGTTGAACATGCAGGCGAAGCTCATCACCTGGGCGCCGCTGATCCGCTCGGTGGCGGGGAACGGCCGGACATCGCCGCCGCCCATGAACGGCAGCGCCCCGTCGAAGACCTCGGGCGCGTTCTCCAGCACGAGGGGCGACCGGCGCCCGCCGCCGGACCCGCCCCACACGTAGGAGGAGTGCGGCTCGGACCCGTACACCTGCGCGGCGACGTGCTTGGAGAACCGGCCGGTCTCGGCGGCGGCCCGCCACCCGTACAGCGTCGGGTCCTCGCCCGCCTTGGCGTCGATGTCGTCGCCGATGTGGCCCATGTTGGTCTCGGCCATGTAGCCGCCGAGCCGGGCCGTCATCCCGAGGCCGCCCATGAGCTCGCCCATCGGCCCGCCGAAGGCCTCCTCGTTCCCGGCGTGCGCCCCTTCAAGCGGCATGTACATGCGTCCCTGCCACTCCGAGCGGTCAGGGAAGTAGAAGGTGAACCGTGCGTCGCAGTCGGCGAATCCGCCGTGCACGTGCCGGTGCGGGTACGGCGCCTCCCGTTGCTCGTCAACGTCGATGTACGGCGCACCGAAGTACGGGTCGTTGACCTTGTAAGAGTCCGTCTCTATGGATTCCGGCATGACTGCTCCGTCTCGTCGGTCCGATGGTGCCTTTAGCAGGACCGTAACCGGCTGACGGGGGTTCAGTCAACGGTGTTGACTGAACACTGTTGACTGCGCATCTGGGCGCCGCGGAGCATCAGGTCGACGCCATCCTCGAACGCCGCCGCCGCCTCGTCCTCCAGTCCCGCCGGCACCCGGATCAGCATGTGCCCCGCGTTGAGGAGGATGAGCGTGAACACGATCCGCCCGGCCTCGTCGGCGGACAGCCCGGCCGCCTGCAGCGGGTCGGTGATCAGGCGCGCCAGGTGCTCCGAGGTGAACTCGGGGATGTTCTGGGCGATGTGCGCGGCCATCCCCGGGTAGGCGGCGAGCACGTCGTGAATCTGCAGCATGACGTGCTTGGCCTGGTCGAACCCGTCGCCGTCAGTGTCGTCGGCTGGCCTGATCTGCGCGTACAGGTGCGCGGCAACCAGCCGGAGCAGCTCGTCCTTGTTGGGCACGTGCCGGTAGGTGGCGCCCAGGGCAACGCCAAGCCGCTGCGACAGCACCCGCATTGACAGCCCGGCCACCCCTCGCTCGGCGATGATCGCAAGCGCCGCGGCAACGATGGCATCCTTGTCCAGGCCCGGTGCCCGGCCGGTGGCCGCGGCTGGTTGCTCGTCCCCTGGTGCGCTCATGCAGCCAGGTTATCGACAAGATCAATAGCCCGAACGGGTGCGGCCTACTCGGCCCCCGCAGGCCGTTTCCTGGCGCGGGCAGCCGCACCCGTTCTGGCTGATTCCTTTAGAGCCCGCTGCGGCGCAGCAGGTGCTCGAAGTAGAAGCCGGGGCCGCCGAACATCAGCTGGCTCGCCTTGGCCCGCCGGAAGTACAGGTGAGCCGGGTGCTCCCAGGTGAAGCCGATCCCGCCGTGGACCTGGATGTTCTCCGCGGCCACGAACATCAGGCTCTCCGAGCACACCGCGTGCGCCACCGCAGCCGCCTGCGGCAGCGGCGCGGCGTCGGGGTCGCCCGCCGCGGCCCGCGCGGCCTCAGTCGCGGCGGCCTGCGCGAGCTCCACCTTGACGAGCATGTCGGCGCACTTGTGCTTGACCGCCTGGAAGGAGCCGATCGCCCGGCCGAACTGGTGCCGCTCGCGCGCGTAGGCTGCGCTCGCCTCCAGGCAGGCCCGCGCCGCGCCAGCCTGCTCGGCCGCGAGCGCGGTCATCGCCAGGTCGAGCACGGCGTCAAGCGCGGGCCCGGCCGCCCCGGCCGCGCCAATCAGCGTCGCCGGGGTGTCGCTGAACTGGAGCGTGGCCATCGGCCGGGTGAGGTCGAGCGTCCGCTGCGCGGTGCGGGTCAGCGTCGGGCCGGCCTGGGCGGGGTGGACGGCGAAGAAGGCAGGCCCTTGGCCGGTGTGCGCGGCGACGACGAGCAGGCCGGCGGTCGCGCCGTGCAGCACGAACTGCTTGGTGCCGGTCAGCAGCCAGCCGCCCTCGTTGCCGCCAGCACTGCTGTCACTGGCGCTGCCGTCGCCGGCGGGCCGAGCGGTTGCCGCCAGCTGGTCGAACGCCCAGAGCCCGGCCGACTCGGCGACCGCGAGCGCGGCCGTGGTCTGGCCCGACGCGATGCCGGGCAGGTAGGCCTTGGCGGCTACCTCGTCGCCGGCCGCGAGGATGGCGCCTGCCGCCAGCACCACCGACGCGAGGAACGGGCTTGGCGTCAGCGCGCGGCCCATCTCCTCAAGCACCACCTGGAGCTCGGTGAAGCCAAACCCGTCACCGCCGTACTCCTCGGGCAGCGCCAGGCCCGGCAGGCTCAGCTGGCTGGCCATCTGCCGCCAGAGGGTCTCGTCGTAACCCGGTGCTGTCTCGATCGCGGCGCGCACCCGCTGCTCGGGCGACTTCGCCGCGAGGAAGTCGCGGACGCTGCCGCGGAGCTCGGCTAGCTCAGCCGCTGAGCTGGTCTCGGTCATCGCGTTGTCCCCTTACCGGCGCATTTCCCGGAACGGCGTCTTGGTGTCGATGCCTGGTTCCTTGGGCAGGCCGAGCACCCGCTCGGCGAGGATGTTCTTCATGATCTCCTCGGTGCCGCCGAGGATCCGCAGCGCCGGAGTGGACAGCAGCAGCTCGTTCCAGGAGAACGCCCCCCACTCGCCGGTGTCGGCGGTCAGCTTCGGCCCGACGACCTCCGCCGCGAAGTGGGTTCCCCTGGTCAGGTTCTGGCCGTACATCAGCTTGGAGACCGAGGCCTCGGGACCCGGCTGCTCGCCGCCGCGCATCTTGCGCGCCATCTGCCGGTTGAGGTACTCGGTCGCCGTCATGTCGGCGTGCAGCGCGGCGAGCTGCCGCCGGGCAGCGCCGTCGTTCTCGCGGCCGTTCGCCCGCAGCAGTGCGGTCAGGAAGGGCAGCGACAGGGCGCGCCCGGCCGGGCCTGCCCCCTCGCCGCCGACGGTCGCCCGCTCGTTCATCAAGGTGGTCAGCGCGACCCGCCAGCCGTCGTCGACGTTCCCGAGCCGGTGATCGTCGCGGACGCGCACGTCGGTCAGGAAGACCTCGTTGAAGTCGGAGCCGCCGGTCATCTGCCGCAGCGGGCGGACCTCGACCCCCGGCGCCTTCATGTCCACGATGAATGCGGTGATGCCCTTGTGCTTAGGCTTGTCGGGGCTGGTCCGGCACAGCGCCATGCCCATGTCGGCGTGCTGCGCGATCGACGTCCAGACCTTCTGGCCGTTGAGCGTCCAGTCGCCCGTCGCCTCGTCCTGCTCGGCCCTGGTCGCCAGGCTGGCCAGGTCGGACCCGGCCCCCGGCTCAGAGAACAGCTGGCAGGCGATGACGTCGCCCGCGTACATGGCCGGCAGGTACCGCTGCCTGATATGCGGCTGGGCGTGGGCGAGGATGGTCGGCCCGATCATGCCGAGACCGATGACCGCGAGCACCCCCGTGTCCGGCACGTCGTAGGAGGCCTCGATCGCGTCGTAGACCAGGTCGTGCGCGACCGGCAGCCCCCGGCCGCCGAACTCGGCCGGGCCGGTGATCCAGCCGAGCCCCGCCTGGAAGCGGCGGCGCTGCCACTGCCGCGCCCGGTCCGCGTTGGCCCGGTCCACGTCCGGCGGGTCGGTGCTGAAGTACGCGATCTGGTCCGCGCCCTCGCCCCACGCGACCGCCTGCGCCGGGTCGGGCCTGCGCGGCGCGCTGGCGTCGAGGAACGCGCGGACCTCGGCCGCGAACTCGTCCATGCTGCCTGTCTCGTTGCCTGCCGTGTCTGCCATGCCGCCTCAGTTCACCGTGTTGTTGAGCTTGAGCGCGACGATGGCGTCCCAGTCGAGGCCGAGCTCCTTCTCCAGGATCTCGTCGGTGTGCTCGCCGCTGTCGGGGGCGCGGGTCAGCTCGGGCGGCGTCTCATCGAACTGGACCGGGTTAGCCACCAGGTCGTAGGCGGTCTCGCCGTCCTTGCCCGTCACGGTGCGGACGTACCCGTTGGCGCGCACCTGCGGGTCCTTGAGTACCTCGGCCGGGGTCTGCACGACCGCCCACGCGCCCTCGAGGGCGGGCATCCTGGTGCGCCACTCGGCGAGGGTGCGGGCGGCGAAGGCCTCGCGCAGCACGGCGATGCACTCGACGCGGTTGATGAACCGGTCCTTGCTGGTGGCGAACCGCTCGTCCGTGATCAGCTCGGGGCGCTCGATGAGCTGGCAGACCTCGGGCCAGAAGCGGTCGCCCTGGAGCATCATCAGCTGGATGAAGCGGCCGTCGGCGGTCTTGTAGTAGTTGACGATCGGGTTCGGCATGTCGTCGGCGGTGAACCGGGGCAGGTTGGCCTCGCCGAGCAGCCCGGCCGCCACGAGGTCGGGGGACAGGTGCCAGGCCGCCATGCCGAGCAGGGAGACGTCGATCACCGAGGGCTCGCCGGTGCGCTCGCGCTTGAACAGTGCGGCGGCGATGCCGGAGGCGAGCGCGAACCCGCCGAGGATGTCGCCAAAGGCGGGCCGCTGCATGGGCGGCCACTCCATGTCCTGCTCCATGAGCATGTGGGCGACGCCGCCGCGGGAGAAGTAGGAAGAACCGTCAAAGCCAGCCTTGTCGGCTTCCTCGCCCCGCACGCCCTGGCCGGTGCCCCGGGCGATGATGATCGCCGGGTTGACCGCGCGCAGGTCCTCGGCGGTGAGGCGCAGCCGGCGGAGCCGGTCAGGGAGCAGGTTGGTGAGGAACACGTCCGCCTTGGCGACGAGCCTGAGCAGGATTTCCCTGCCTTCTTCTGACGCGATGTTGAGGCCGAGGCTGCGCTTGCTCCGGTTAGGCTGCTCGATGGCGAAGCTCACCCCGCCGGCGCCCTTGGCGCCGACCGTGCCGATGGACAGGCCGCGCTGCGGGTCACCCGTCTCCGGATGCTCGATCTTGATGACGTCGGCGCCCCAGTCGGCCAGCACCCCGCCCCCAGCGGGCACGAATGTCCAGCCGGCTACCTCTACGACCTTGACACCATCCAGGACAGCGGCCACGTCGTCACCCTCCCCTTACCCGCGAGACTCGTTTCAAGGTAGTTTAATTATTAGGTGGATTAAACGATAGTGCGGAGCGTATATGACCGAGCGAAGAGGCGGCGGCGTTCGCTTTGACTGGACCGAGCTGACCCCCGCGGAGCTGTCCCTGCAGGCCGAGGTGCGGGCGTTTCTCGCGGCTGAGCTTGGCGCCGATCCGGGCCGCCGCCCCGGGCTCGGCATGAACGGCACCGCGTCCCGCGAGTTCTCCCGGAAGCTCGGTGCCCGCGGCTGGCTCGGCATGGCCCTGCCCAGGCGTTACGGCGGCGCCGAGCGCAGCGCGGTCGACCGGTTCATCGTCACCGAAGAGCTGCTCAGCTGTGGCGCGCCGGTCGGACACCACTGGCTGGCCGACCGCCAGACCGGCGCGGTGATCAGCCGGTTCGGCACGGAGGAGCAGAAGACCCGGTACCTGCCCGGGATCGCCAGTGGTGAGCTCGGCTTCTCCGTCGGCCTCAGCGAGCCTGGCGCGGGCAGCGACCTCGCGGCGATACGCACCCGCGCCGTGCGGGACGGTGACGGATGGGTCATCAGCGGGCAGAAGGTGTGGACCACCGGCGCGCACCGCAACGACTACATCGTCGCGCTCTGCCGGACCTCGGACGAGCCGGACCGGCGCGACGGACTCACCCAGTTCATCGTCGACCTGGCGGCTCCCAGTCTCTCGGTGCACCCGATCGCCCTGCTCGACGGCAGTGCCGACTTCAACGAGGTCGTCTTCGACGACGTGCGTGTCGGGCCGGACGCGGTGCTCGGCGACCTCGGCCGCGGCTGGTCGCAGACGACAGCGGAGCTCGCGCTCGAGCGCGGCGGGCCGGACCGCTTCATGTCGGTCTACCCGGTGGTGGAGGCGTTCCTGCGCGAGGCTGATCCGGCCGGGCTGGATGGCGAGGCGCGGCGGTTCCTCGGCCGGGCCACGGCGACCTTCTGGGTCCTGCGCAACCTGGCGCTGGCCATCGCCCGCGCGGTCGACCGCGGCGAGTCCTCGGTCCACCAGGCTGCCCTGCTCAAGGAGATGGCGACCCGCTTCGAGCAGGACGTCATCACCGCCCTGCTCGAGGTGACCGACCTCCAGCCGGTGTGCGACTCGCCGTCGGTCTTCGAGCAGATCCTGTGCGAGGCGATCCTCACCCGCCCGATCTTCACCATCCGCGGCGGCACCAGCGAGATCTTGCGCTCGGTCGCGGCGAAGGCAATCTCGGCCAGTTCGGCCAGTTCGGCCAGTTCGGCCGGCTCGCCGGGAGAGAGGTAAACCGATGACTGACTCGCTGCTCACCGACACGGCGGGCGATATCTTCGCGGCCGTCTGCACCGACGAGGCGCTGCGCGCCGCCGAACGTGACGGCTTCGCCCCGCAGGCCTGGGCGGCCGTGGCCGAGACCGGGCTGCCGTGGATCTCGGTCCCCGAGGCCGCCGGCGGCGAGGGCGGCGACCTCGCCGACGCCCTCGCGGTACTCCGATTGGCCGGGTACCACGGCCTGCCGCTGCCGCTGGCGGAGACCGGCGTCCTGGCCGGGTGGTTGCTCGCGGCGTCAGGGCTGGCGGTCTCGCGCGTGCCGATGACGGTGGCTTCCGGCCCCGGCCTGGCGTGGAGCGGGAAGACGGTCACCGGCTCGGCCCGGCTGGTTCCCTGGGCGAGGTCGGCGTCGCAGGTGGCGGTGCTCGTCCCGGCTGGGCTCGCCTCGGATGGCGCGGCGGGCTCCGCGGAAGCGGATGACGCCTTGGTCGCGGTCTTCAGCCTGGGCGGCGACCTGCGGGTCGAGCAGCACATGAACCTGGCGGGGGAGCCACGCGACACCGTGTACTTCGAAGGTGCCGCGCCGCTGGCGAGCGCCCCCGCGGGCACCGGCGTCTCGGGCGCCACGCTGCGCCGCCGCGGCGCGCTGACCAGGATCGCCCTGATGGCGGGGGCGGCCAGCCGGATCCGCGACATCACCGTCCGGTACACCGGCGAGCGCTCCCAGTTCGGCAAGCCCATCGGCCGGTTCCCCGGCGTGCAGCAGCACGTGGTCAACATCGCGCAGCAGGCGGCCATGCTGGAGATGGCCGCTGACCTGGTGAGCGCCGCCGCGGCCGCCGACCCGTCCCTGGCCGGGCAGGCGGCGGCCTTCCAGGTGGCTGCCGCGAAGTCAGTCGCGGCCGACGCGGCGACGATCGCCACGGCGGCGGCCCAGCAGGCGCATGGCGCGATGGGCGCGACCCAGGAGTACCCGCTGCACAGCTTTACCCGCCGCCTGTGGGCCTGGACCCGCGAATACGGCACCGGCACCCAGTCGGCCGACGAGGTAGGCGCGATCGTGACCGGCGCGGGCGCCGATGCCCTGTGGCCCGCCATCGCATCCGGCGGCGCCACCCTCACCAGGGCGTGACCGGTCACGTTCCCTCAGCATGTCTCTTTGCTGGTCGGCTGCGCAACCGGCATGCTCGCGTCCCGGAACGCCAGCTCCCGCTGCGGCTACGACGATCCCATGGGCGGGTGGTCGACTTGCGGAAACAGGTTCTGGAAGGCGCTGGCAGCACGGAGGATGACATCCTCCCGGCCTGGCGGGCTCGCTCCTCCGCCGCGTCCTGGTACGCCTGCGGGGAGTGGCTCGGCAACGCCGCTTGACGTGGAGCGACGGCGATCTGGTAGACAAAAGGTTCCCCTTCCGCCGGACCGCCTCCGCGTTTGGGATCCTCCCAGACCTCTCCGGAGGTTTCGACCTGTGCGCCGAGGGCCTGAAGGCCAAAGGCGGCTTCCCGCACGTGAGCGATGACCCGCGGGCTTTCTTCCGCTGCGTAAAGGGATGCGTAGCCAAAGTCGTCGGTCCAGGCCAGCCGAAGGCCCTCGACACCTGCTTCAAGGCTGGTAAGGAGGTCCGGGGCCCGCCCAGGTGACGATCGAGGACGTCGCGGCCCAGGCGGGCTGCTCCGTCCGCACCGTGACGCGCTACTTTCCGACCAAAGACGCGCTGCTTTTGGCGCAACGGCGCCGGATGAACCAAGTCGTGCTTGATGCCTTCGAAACGGTGGAGCCGGGGGAGGCCGCGACGCTGGAATCCGCCCACGGCGCTCTCATCGACTTCTGGGTGCGGCGTGGCGGTATCGATGACCTCCAGGCCCTGTACCGGACAGCCGCGGAGTTCCTGGGAATAGGGCTTCAGGCGCCGTTTTCTCAGCGACGACCGTGAGAGGTGCCGACGACGACGCGGGTGGCCACGGGTGAGATCACCCCTTCTCGGAAACGACGGTCCGGGCCTGGGCGATCGTCTCGATCCGGCAGAGCTCAGCCTGCAGGTCACCGGTGCGGTGGGACGTGACCCGCGCGGTGCCGAAGTAGGTCCCCGGCTGGTCGTAGGTATGCGTGGTTGACAGGGTCAGCTCGGCAGCGGTGCCGTCGATCCCGTCGTGCCGGAACGGGTAGGTTCCGCTGCCGTCGAAGTCCCACTCGACCGCGATGATCGTTCCGGTGCCGGGCGGGACGGCGGCGGTCACTGTCAGCGTCACCGGCTCGCCGGCCTTCACCTCGGCGCGGGCGCCGCCGTTCGCGGTGGCCGACGCGACCGGCTGAATACCGCCGCGCTCGGCCGCGGTTGACGGCAGCCGGACCTGGCCGTCGGCGTAGCTGTAGTTGGTGCCGCTCGGCTCGACGCCGTTCTCGGTCCAGTCGATCAGGTCCATCATCGACTGCTCGGTGATGCCGCGGAAGTCGATGAGCCGGGTCGCGGCGACCCGGTTCGGCTCGGCCGGGACCATTCCGTACGGGCCGTGCTCGGCGTACTCGGTCCACCGGATCCGGAAGTTCTCCCGTGCGCCGTCGTCTCCCTGGGCCTGCCGCACGGCGCGGTGGTACAGCGTGCCCCAGGCTGGCCAGACCGATGAGTCGTGCGTGTGGTGGATCCACAGCACCTTGCCCTCGTACTGCCCGGAGTAACAGACGCCCATCAGCGAGGACATCCGCGGCACCGGGTGCTGGGGGTAGAGGGGCACGCCGTTGAGCAGCAGGTGCGCGAACGCCGGCTCGTCCTCGATGACGTGGTGGCGGGCGTAGTAGCAGTAGGCAAGGAACTTGCGGTTGTCGACGAGTACCTCGTCTCCCGGCTTGACGCCGGTGAACCGCAGGACGTTCGCGTCGCCGGTCCCGTCACAGGCGAAGACGTCACCGGACGCGCCCGTGGCGTACAGCGACCGCCCAGCTGCGGCGCCGGTCATGATCGTCACCCCGGTGCCGACCCGGTAGCCGCCCTTGAGCCCTTCGACCTGGATGGCGTACGGCAGGTCGAGCGCGTCGCCGCCGGCGCCGACGATCGCCGCCAGGATCCGCATCGTCTGGAACTCGGGCCCGGCGAACTCCGGGAGGGAGTTCAGGTCGCGGGCCGACAGCGTGCGGACAACCTTGCCCGTCTGGCAGATCAGGTCGCCTTCGACCAGCTCGGGTGAGTCGTGCCCGACATAGCCGGGCTTCGTCCAGAAGTTCTCGAAGTACTCCCGGTCGTCGCGGTACAGCTCCTCGGCCAGCGACGTCCACAGCCACATCTGGCCCATCGGCTCGCTGATCATGAACTCGTTCCCGCGGGCGAATCCCTGCCGGTACAGGGAAGCGAGTTCCTCGCGCTCGTGCGTGGTCAGCCCCTCAAACGGGTTGCCGCTGCCGCCGGGCGCCATCCGGTCCGCCAGCGCGATGATCTTGTCCTTGCCGAGCAGCCGCTGGACGTTGAACATCTGGCCGAACGACATGATCGACCCGGCCTTGACCCGCTGGGTGTTGCCAGGCGGGGCGATCTCGCCGCCGCTGGTGGACGGCATGCAGCCGTCCCAGACCCCCGGTGCGTTCTCCAGGCACAGCGGCGACCGCCGTCCGCCGCCACTGCCACCCCACACGTAGCTGTGATGCGGGGCGCTGCCGTAGACCTGCGCGGCGACGTACTTGGACAGCCGGGCGGACTCGGCGCTGGCCCGGTGCCCGTACAGTGCCGGGTCCTCACCGGCCTTCGGGTCGAAGTCGTCGCCCTTGTGGCCCTGGTTCGACTCGACCATGTAGCCGCCGAGCCGGGCGCTCATGGCGATGCGCTGGAACATCTCGCCGAGGATGCCGCCGCCGAAGGTCACCGCGTGCCCTCCGTTGCCGCCCTCGAGCGGCTGGAACATCCGGCCCGTGTAGTGCTCCGCGGCCGGGAAGTAGAACGCGAACTCCGTGTCGGTGCCCGCGAAGCCGCCCTGGATAAAGCGGTGCGGCGACGGCCGGTCGCGCGCCTCGTCGACGTCGATGAACGGCCGCCCGAAGAACGTGTCGGTGACCTCGTACCCGGACAGATCGATAGCGCTCATCAAGACAGCTCCGTCTTCAGTGCCGCTCATTTCGGAGGCGGCATGCGCGTGCATAGGGTGTCAGAATCTCAAGGGTCCTGTCTGCTGTCAACGGTGTTGACATCTGGCCAAGGGAGAGCCTACGTTCCGGAGCGAAGTGTCAGATCGTTCACGGCCGGCCCGTGTGCGACCGCGAGCAAGAAAGGCGTGGTCATGCCAGACATCGTCGTCGAAACCACGACCGGGAAGGTCCGCGGGCTGACCGCTGGCGGCGTGCGCGTCTTCCGGGGAATCCCGTACGGCGCGCCCGTCGCCGGCGCTGGCCGGTTCCAGCCAGCCGGGCCGCCGCCGTCGTGGACGGGAGTCCGCGACGCGCTGTCCTTCGGGCCTACCGCGCCGCAGTTGCAGATGGGCGACCTGGCTGATGTCAAGCCAGACGACCCCGCGGCGGCCGCCCGGATGGTGCCGTTCATGAAGTTCCTGCACGGGATGTCGGGTGACGAGCCCGCCCAGGGCGAGGACTGCCTGGTGCTCAACGTCTGGACCGCCGGGACCGCGTCGCAGCGCAAGCGGCCCGTGCTCGTGTGGGTGCACGGCGGCGCGTTCAGCACCGGCTCAGGCTCATGGCCGCTGTATGACGGCGCCAGCCTGGCCAGCCGGGGCGACGCCGTGGTGGTGACGATCAATCACCGGCTTGGGCCGCTCGGCTACCTGCACCTGGCCGGGCTGACCGGCGATGAACGCTACCGCGACTCGGGCAACGCCGGCATGCTGGATATCGTGCTCGCCCTGCGCTGGGTCCGCGACAACATCGCCAGCTTCGGCGGCGACCCGGGCCGCGTCATGGTGTTCGGCGACTCGGGCGGCGGGTCGAAAACCTCGGTCCTGATGGCCATGCCGGCCGCTCAGGGGCTGTTCCACCGGGCGGCCGTGATGAGCGGCCCGCTCATCCAGTCCTCCCCGCCTGACCTCGCGACCGCCAACGCCGAGCAGCTGCTGCACCGGCTCGGGATCGACGCCAGCGACATCGAGAAGCTGCACGACCTGCCGGTCAAGCAGCTCCTGCACGCGGCCGAGGCGGTCGGCGTGCCGATCACCAGCGGGCTCGCCTCAGCGGCGGGAGCCGGCCAGTTCATGCCCTTCCAGCCGGTCGTCGACGGCCGGGCGCTGCCCGCCCACCCGATGGATCCCGTCGCCTCCCCGGCCGGGGCCGGCGTGCCCGTCCTCGTCGGGTCGACCAGAGACGACATGAAGATGATGATGCTCGGCATGCCGTGGTTCGGCAATCTTGACGACGCCGGCCTCGACGCGATGGCTGCCAGCGTGTTCGGTGCCGCTGGCCCCGAGTTTGCCCAGGCGTACCGCTCGGAACAGCCCGGCGCGACGCCAACCGAGCTGGCCTGCGCGCTCGTCACCGACCGGGTGATGTGGTGGGGCGCGATCGACTGGGCCCAGCGCAAGGTCGCGGCCGGGGCGGCGCCGGTTTACGTCTACCGCTTCGACTTCGCCTCGGCGGCCCTCGGCGGGATCTTCGGAGCCATGCACGGGGGCGAGATCCCGTTCGTGTTCGACAACTACGGCCTCACCCCGGTTGCCGGCGAGCGGCCGGAGAACGCGCAGGTCGCGCGGGTCATGAGCCAGGCGTTCGTGCGGTTCGCGGCCGGCGGCGATCCGAACCACCCGGAGCTGCCCACCTGGTCCCCGTACACGCTCGAGAAGCGGGCGACCATGGTGTTCGACGCCGCCGCCCGTGCGGAGGACGACCCGCGGCCGGCGATCAGGGAGCTCTACGCCAAGTTCTACGCCAGCTCGTGACCGCGCTGACAGCGGACGGGGCCCTCGGCGAGTTCGCCCGCATTACCGAATGGCTGGAGCGCGATCTCGGCGGCCGGGTGACCCGGATCGAGCGGCAGGCCCGCTGGCGCCCGGCCTGGTGGGTCGACGTTGAGCGGGACGGCGAGCTGCTGCCGCTGTACGTCCGCGGCGACCGGGTCGACTCACCTTCGGCGTTCCCGCTTGAGCATGAGCGGGTCTTCCACCAGATGCTGGCCGAGCGGGGGATCCGGGTCCCCCGCGTGCACGGGTACCACGACGGCAATCCGAAGGCCTATGTCACCGACCGGGTGCCAGGGCGCGCCGACTTCGAGGGCGAGCCCGACGAGCTGCGCCGGGCGGCGATGAGGGACTACGTCGACATCCTGCTTGAGCTGCACAAGCTCGACGTGGTGCCGTTCGCCAAGGCCGGCATCGTCCGGGCGCCAAAACCGCAGCAGTCACACCTCGTCGGCCTGTGCCATTTCGCGGAGCGCGCCTACCGGTCCCAGAAGAAACGGCCTGACCCGTTTCTCGAATTCGCCCTTGCCTGGCTGTCGCGGAACGTGCCGCGCAATCCCGGCCGCGAGGCGGTCATCGTGTGGGACGCCGGGCAGTTCCACCAGCAGTCCGGCCGGATCGTGGCCCTGCTCGACCTGGAGTTCGGCCACATCGGTGACCCGCTGGCCGACCTCGCCGGACTGTGGGTACGCAACCCCTTCATCCCGCTGGGCGACGTCGCGGCCCTGATGCGCCGGTACCAGGACGGCAGCGGCGCGCTGGTGGACATCGTGGCGGTCCGCTGGCACTACATCCTGTGGGCACTGTCGAACCAGCTCGAATTCCACGCCGCCCTGGCCGACCCCGTTCCCGGCTCCGACTACATGCTCAACCTGCACTGGTGCATCGAGACCAACCTGATGGCCCTGGAAGCGATCGCGGCCGGCGCCGGAGTGGAGCTCGACGACGTTGAAGAGCCGGTCGCGGCCGTTTCCGCCTACGGTCCCGCCTGCCGGCACCTGGAAAGCTCACTAGCCGCGCTGCCCGCCGGCGATCCGATGGCACGGTACGAGCTGCGGAAATCAGTGCGCCTGGCCCGGCACGTCGGCAGAATCGGCGAGATCGGCGATCAGGTGGTGGCAGCCGACCTGGCCGACATCGCCAAGCTGACCGGCTGGCGCGCGGACAGCTGGGCCGAGGGCGAGGCCGACCTCGAGCGCTTCGTCCTCGGCGACGACGGCACCCACGACGAGGAGCTCGTGCGGATCTTCCAGCGCCGGCTGCACCGGGCGCGGATGCTCACCGGACCCGCCGGGTCCTGGATCACCAGGCACCGCGAGGCCCCGCAACCCCGGTTGTAACCGGGGCCGTCACGTCAGCGGCGGCGAGGCGCCAGGGGCCAAATTCGGACCGTGGGAAACCACCCGCCCGTTCGGAGTGAGACTTCTAACTCCATCCGGTGAGCGGCTGGGGGCTGATGTGGATGAGGCCCTCGTGATGGGCGCCGGTGCCTTCGATGAGGAACTGCTGGCGCTGCGTCCAGCGGTGGAAGTACCGCACAAGCTCGGCGTCTCGGTCGGGTGAGGCCTTGAGCACGAGATCCTCGAGCGCCGCCTCCGCCGTGGCAACGTCCGGCTGGCGGACTCCGAGGATTTCGGAGATGTCCCGCACCGCGGCCGCCTGAAGCTCCCCGCCGAAGGCGTGCACCTGCTCGGCGAACCGGGTGACCGCGCGGGCGCGGTCGGCGGCGGGGCTCCCTGAACCGTTCACCGCGGGCCATTCGTCGAGGACGGACTGCAGGTTCTCGAAGGACGCGTCCCAGTATGAGGACGACGACGGGCCCTCGCCCGGCCGGTCGGCCGCGTCCAGCGGAGCGCCGATGACCTGCGCGATCGCTTCGAGCGCCCAGCGGCCGCAGCCGACGAGCCAGGTGAAGTACTCAAGCCAGCTGTCGCCGGGCGCGGGGTGGCGTACCGAGTGCTCCCACTGGAACGGGGTCATCAGCGACCAGCCGGCGGTATGGAACTCGACGGCGCTCGCCTCGATCCGCGTTCCCGTCGCCGCCTCGTACTTGCGGGCAATCCGGCCAATGTCCCCGAGCGGCTCTTCGCAGTCACGGCTGCGCATCGCCGCGAACTCCGCCACGGGATCGCCGATGTAGGCGGCCTCGAAGTCGATGAGGCCGCTCAGCGACCCGTTCTCGTAGACGAACTGGGCGGAGTCTGCCTGGAGCAGCGCCCGCTGCTCGCGTCCGGCCGGGACATTCCGCTGCATCCACCGCCACATGAACTCGATCATCGGGCTTGGCGCCGATTTCGCCCGGCGGAAGTTCGCCTCGCCCGTCGCGTACAAGTTCAGCGCGGCACTGCGGTTGTCGGCGGGGACCCGCAGGCCGATGGCCCCGAACTCCCGCACATCGATCGAGTGCATCCGCCGCATGGCCTCGACGTAGCCGTCGAGGACCGACTCGCGCTCAGCGTCGTCGGCCGCCTTGGCCAGGTTCACCCGGCCGGGCAGCCGGTCCATGACGATGGCGGGCGGGTCGTCGATCATCCCGTGGACCCGGGGGACCGGTACCCCGTGCTTGAACAGGACCCGGTTGACCTCCGCCTCCTGCGCCAGCGTGATCATCTCGGGAAAGTTGCCGCCGCGGCTGCCGCGCACGTAGAAGCTCTGGGTGGCGCCGCCGCGGGACACGCTGGCGAACCAGGCTGGCCGCCAGCGCTGCTGCCGCTCGAATGCGACGACGGTGCCGCCTAGCTCGCGCTCGAGCCAGTCCCTGACCTTCCGGTCGGCCTCCGCTGCCACCTAGGATTCCGCCAGCCGGGGGAGCGCCGCCTCGGTGTCGAGCAGGCCGACCAGCCAGCCCGGCGTGGCAGCCAGGTAAAGCGCGTTGCACAGCACGGCCCGGGTGGCCGCCTCGGTGTCGGAGTTGAGCAGGGCGACGAAGGCGGCGAGGCCGGCCGCCTCCATGCCGAAGGTCAGGATGGAGCTCCAGCGGATGGTCTCGTCCCAGTAGGCCTCGGTCCAGTTGTCCTGCGCGTCCCCGCCCCAGGTGAGGTTCCCGAACGCGACCGCGTTCTGCCAGACATCCCGCAGGCTGGCTTCCCCCTCGGCGGCGGCCAGCAGGTTCTCGTACTCGTCCCGATGGGCCGTCACGGCCCGCTCGAACGCGGAGCGCCAGACCTTCAGGTAGCGGGGGACCGGCCGGTCGTAATCGACGCGCAGGAAATCACGCCCGTTGATGCGGACCACCGAGGGCCTGGCCGGGCGGCCCGGCCGGCGCTGCCCGATCGGCGGGTCCTCGGTCTTGACCACCTGGACCCCGGCGTTGTACCCCACGCCATGGATGGGGCCCGACGTCGAGGGCTCGCGGAGGATCGACGGAAGGAGCCGCAGGCAGGCATCACCGCCGTCGCGGACCGCCGTCATCCGCTGGTTCATCAGCGCGACGACGCCGTGCTGCACGTCTGGGAAGGGCGGCTTTGGCAGCGTCATGCCCATTCGCTGCATAGCCGGCGGCATGCCCCAGTGCTCGCGCAGCTCCAGCGCGCCCCAGTAGCTCGAGGCGTAGACGGCCCAGGCCTGCGCGCCGATCTCGTCCGCCGTGACCTGGCCCTCCATGACCGGGCCCGACAGCCGGTCGGTCATCCAGCCGTTGAGGCCGGCCCAGTACGCCTGCGGCGTTGACAACGTGGCCGCCGTCGGCGCGAACTCGGCGACCAACCGGTCCATGAGAGCCGGCGTCGCCGGCATCACCTCGGCCAGCTCTGGCAGCAGCGGCGGCATCGGCGCGGAAACTCGCTGCTCGCTCGCTCCCGGTGAAACTTCATGGTGCACGAGCAACTCCTGTGTTGCCTAGGCGCCCGAAAGTCGGTTGACCGCACAGTAAATCCTTCCGAGCGATGCAGTCAACAGCGTTGACGCCCTCAGCTTCGACGGAAACATTTATATTATTATTCGGTTTAATGGACCTGGCCGGCTGGCCCGGCAGCCATGCCCCAGCCGGGCGCGAGGAGGTACACCGTGACCGACATGGTTGAGGACGAGTCCCGTTCCGTGCTGCTTGACGTCGCGGGTGACGGCGTGGCGACGCTCACGCTCAACCGCCCGGACCGGCACAACGCCTGGAACCCGGTCCTCGAGCGCCGCTTCTACCAGCTGCTCGACGAAGCCGGCCGTGACGACCGGGTGCGAGCCGTGGTGCTGACGGGAGCCGGCCGCTCGTTCTGCCCCGGCGTGGACAGCCAGCGCCTCGACGGCATCGCTGGCCGCGCCATGGACCTGACCGGCCGGACCTCGCCGGCCGTCACCTACACATTCCGCAAGCCGCTGATCGCGGCGGTCAACGGCGCCTGCGCCGGGCTCGGCCTGGTTCAGGCGCTGATGTGCGACGTGCGCTTCGCGGCGCGCGGCGCCAAGTTCGCCACGTCGTTCTCCCGCCGCGGGCTGGCGGGCGAGTACGGCATGACCTGGCTGCTGCCGCGCCTGATCGGCACCGAGCGCGCGCTGGACCTGCTGATCTCCGGCCGGACGGTCGACGCGGACGAGGCAAGGGACCTCGGCCTGGTCAGCCGGGTCACCGAGCCGGGGGAGCTGCTGCCAGCGGCGGCCGCCTACGCCCGCGACCTGGCGGCCAACTGCTCGCCGGCCTCGATGGCGGTCATCAAGCACCAAGTGCTCACCGACCTGGACGCAACCTGCGAGCAGGCGATGCGCGGCGCCTACCGCGCGATGGCGGTACTGGCCGAGGGCCCGGACTTCCGCGAGGGCATCGACAGCTTCCTCCAGAAGCGCCCGCCGAACTTCCCCCCGCTCCCGGCCGACCTCAAACCCGCCGACATAACCGGGACCGCCCTCACCGCCCCAGCCATCGACCCGATGGACCC
>DASYAD010000046.1:0-56513 GCA_036501515.1 Trebonia sp.
GGCGGCCTGCTGTCGTGAGGCGGGCGGGCGGCGAAGACGTGGGCGACGGCGCCGCCGCTGAAGACGGTGGTGCTGACCGGGTCGATGGTGAGCGGCGTGCGGAAGAGCGGCTCGCCCGCGCCCAGGATGACCGGGTGAATCACGAGGCGGTACTCGTCGATCAGGCCGGTCTCGACCAGCGACCGGGCGAACCGCGCCCCGCCGTGGGCGAGCAGGTACCCGTCGGGGCGCTCCCGCTTAAGCCGCGTGACGGACGCGGCCAGGTCTCCGGCGGCGATGGCCGTCTCGCCCCAGTCGGCGGACGTGAGCGAGTTCGAGAACACGACCTTGGGGATCTCGTTCATCGGCTTGGCGAACGGCCCGGAGGCGCTCGGCCAGTAACCGGACCATCCCGTGTAGGTGGCAGCACCCATGAGATGCGCGGCGGCGCCGCTCACGGTCTCGACGGTCCAGCTGAACCCGTCGTCGGAGCCTCCAGCGGCGATCCAGCCGGCGCTCCCGTCAGGTGGCGCGACGTAGCCGTCGAGCGAGACGGACATCTTCAGGACCAGTGCGGCCATGCGCTGCCTTCCTTCCCGGATGATCGATACACCGCTTTGGACTCCGCCGGCTTCAGAAACGCAGCGTCACGCTGAATAACTCTCCCACTGCTTTGCGCCCCGCAGCCCCTTGACGCTGGATCGGCTCCGGGAATAACCTCATGCCAGCAATAAATAGGAAAGTTTCTTATTTATTGCTTTCGACTGCCCCAGCCGAAGGGACTCGCACGTTGAGACGTCACCTGTCCGCTTCTCTCGCGGTGCTGGCCACCGCTGCCGTCGTGGCGGGCACTGCCGCGGCCGCCGCGCCCGCGCGCGCCGCTGAACGCCCCGCTCTTCCCCCGCATGTGTACGCGCCGTACTTCCAGTCCTGGGACAGTGCCGACGGCGGGCTTGCCCAGCTGTCGGCCGCCTCCGGCGCCAAGTACCTGACCCTCGCCTTCCTGGAAACCAACGAGCCCGGTTCCTGCAGCGCCTACTGGAACGGGAGCACCTCCACACCGGTCTCCGCCACCGCGACGGGCAGTTTCGGCGCCGAGATCGCGGCCGTGCAGGCGGCCGGCGGAAACGTGATCCCGTCCTTCGGCGGGTACACCGCCGACACCACCGGCACCGAGCTGGCCGACAGTTGCACCAGCGTCAGCGCGATCGCCCAGGTGTACGAGTCCCTCATCACCACCTACCACGTACCGCGCATCGACCTCGACATCGAGGCGACCTCGCTGACCGACACGGCCGCCATTCAGCGCCGCAACGAGGCCATCGCGCAAACCGAGGCCTGGGCCGCCAATCACGGCAAGCAGATCCAGTTCTCCTACACGCTGCCGACGTTCCCGACCGGCCTGCCGGCGGCCGAACTCGCCGTCCTGCAGAACGCCGCCGCCGTGGGCGCCAAGATCTCCGCCGTCAACATCATGACGTTCGACTACTACCTCGGCACCACCGAGAACATGCTGACCGACGCCGAGAGCGCCGCCACCGCCGTGCACGGCCAGCTCGCTACCCTGTACCCCGGCCAGTCGTCACGCGCGCTGTGGCAGCTGATCGGCGTCACCCAGATGCCGGGCATCGACGACTTCGGCACCGCCGAGACCTTCACCACCGCGCAGGCGCCCGCGTTCGCGATCTGGGCAGCGGCCAAGGGGCTGGGCGAGATCTCCATGTGGGCACTCCAGCGCGACAACGGAAACTGCCCCGGTACCAAGGGCGCCGAGAGCTGTTCCGGCGTCACGCAGCCAACCTGGTACTTCAGCCACGTCTTCGACCTGTTCAGCTACCTTCCCTAAGTCCCGCCGACGGTGCAGCCCCTGGCAGGCGGCCTCTAGTCGAGACCGCTTCTGCCGGGGGCCGCGCGTCGTTGACGGTTCCGGCGCGCGAGGGGACTGTACCGAACCGTGCAGCCGGTAACGTCGCGCTCAGCCGGACTGCCGCAGCGCGACCCGCAGGCACTCACCGCCGCGGCAGGCCTGCTGGAAAGTGCCGTTTGCCTCGTGGACTAGCGAGTCGTCATGCCGCCCGATCCGCACGCTAACCCCGTCGAAGAACCCGTTTCGACGCCACCGCCCAGCCGGCCGCCGGCTGCGCCCGCTGTCTACATCACGTTCACGCCAAGCGTGCACCGCAAGCTCGCCTCCCAGCGCGGGATCCGGACGGAGGTCATGCTGATCGGCCGCCATCCCCATAACGACATCATCGTCAACGACCTCGGCGTATCCAAGCAGCACGCCGAGCTGCGGCGCTCGCCGTCCGGCCGGTGGTCGATCACGGACCTGAACAGCCACAACGGCACGTTCGTCAATGGCACCCGCGTCACCCGGCAGGAGCTGAAGGACGGCGATATCATCGCGATCGGCCGCAGCGCCGCCTTGCGGCTGGCGGGCGGCGAGCTGATCGAGCACGTCGACGACGGAAGTTCGCCTGAGATGGACGGCTGAGCTCACCGCCGCCGCGGTCCGCTACGCCGCCGAAGACGCCTTCGCCTCACGGCGGCGGCGGTGCAGGCTGGGCTCGGTATACCCGTTGGGCTGGACCGCTCCCTCGAAGATGAGGTCGGCCGCGGCCGCGAAGGCGATGCTGGCGTCGAAGCCAGGCGACATCGGACGGTAGGCGGGGTCGCCCGAGTTCTGCTCGTCCACCACGGCGGCCAGCCGGTGCAGGCTCTCTGTCACCTGCTCCCTGGTAACGACACCGTGGCGCAGCCAGTTGGCGAGCAGCTGACTGGAGATGCGCAGCGTGGCCCGGTCTTCCATGAGGGCGACGTCGTGGATGTCGGGAACCTTCGAGCAGCCGATGCCCTGGTCGACCCAGCGGACCACGTAGCCGAGGATGGACTGGACGTTGAGGTCCACCTCCGCCTGCCGGTCGGCGTCCGTCCAGCTGGCCGGGTCGCCAAGCGGGATCCGCAGCATCTCATCGAGGGACGCGGGGGGCCTGGCGGCGAGTTCCGTCTGACGCTGGCCTACGTCGACCTGGTGGTAGTGCAGGGCATGCAGGGTCGCGGCGGTCGGCGAGGGTACCCACGCGGTGGAGGCGCCGGCCCGGGGGTGAGCGATCTTCTGCGTCAGCATGTCCGCCATCAGGTCGGGCATGGCCCACATGCCCTTGCCGATCTGGGCGCGGCCGACCAGGCCGTGCGCGAGGCCGATGTCGACGTTGTGGTCCTCGTAGGCGAGAATCCACGGCTGGGACTTCATGTCAGCCTTGCGCGTCATCGGCCCGGCCTCCATCGAGGTGTGGATCTCGTCGCCGGTGCGGTCGAGGAAGCCGGTGTTGATGAACACGATCCGGTCGCCGGCCGCCTGGACGGCGGCGGCGAGGTTGAGCGAGGTGCGCCGTTCCTCGTCCATCAGGCCCATCTTGAGCGTGCTTGGCACGAGTCCGAGCAGTGCCTCGACCCGGGCGAACAGTGTGGCGGTGAAGCGCACCTCGTCGGGCCCGTGCTGCTTGGGCTTGACGATGTAGACCGCCCCGGTCCTGCTGTTGCGGCGGGGCGCGTCAGCGCGGAGTCCTGGCAGCGCGCCGATCGCGGTGACGACGGCGTCGAGCATGCCCTCGAACACCTCCGCGCCCTCGGCGTCGAGGACGGCGTCCGTGGTCATCAGGTGGCCGACGTTCCTGACCAGCAGCAGCGCACGGCCGGGGAGGGTAAACGGCTCACCCGACGGGCCGGTGTACGCACGGTCCGGCTCGAGCCGGCGGTCGAAGGAGGTGCCGTTCTTCTGGACCGGGGCGCTGAGGTCGCCGACGTTGAGGCCAAGCCAGTTGCGGTACGCCGCGACCTTGTCCTCGGCGTCCACCGCGGCCACCGAGTCCTCGAAGTCGACGATCGTGGTGACCGCGGCCTCGGCCAGCACGTCCTGGATCCCGGCCCGGTCGGTGCCGCCAATCGGCCCGGCCCGGTCGATGACGAGCTCAAAGTGCAGACCATGGTGACGCAGCAGCACACTGGACGGTGAAGCGGGGTCGCCCGTGTACCCGGCGAACGCGCCCGGGTCCGCCAGCCGGGCGGTCCCGGTCACGGTCGTGGCGGTAAGACCGTCCGCGGTCACCGAGTAGCCGGTCACGTCCTGGTGCGACGCGCCGTCGAGGGGCACCGCCTGGTCAAGGACGGCCCGCACGGTCTCAACCACCCGCTGACCGCGCACCGGGTTGTAAGCACCCGCCCTCGTCGCGCCGCCGGACTCGGGGATCGCGTCGGTGCCGTAGAAGGCGTCGTACAGCGACCCCCAGCGCGCGTTGGCGGCGTTGATCGCGAACCGCGCGTTGGTCACCGGCACCACCAGCTGGGGGCCCGCGGTCGCGGCGATCTCGGGATCAACCCCGTCGGTGGCGATCTGGAACGGCCCCGGGCTGGGGACGAGGTAGCCGATCTCCTCCAGGAACGCCCGGTACTTGGCCGCGTCGTGTGGCTGGCCCGCGTTCGCCCGGTGCCAGGAGTCGATCGCCGCCTGGAACTCGTCGCGGCGGAGCAGCAGGCCGCGGTTGACCGGCGCCAGGTCAGCGAAAATCTGCGCGACGCCTGCCCAGAACGCCGGCCCGGTGACTCCGGTGCCGGCGGCTGGCAGCGCCTCGTCCTCGATGAAGCGGTACAGGGACGTCGCGACCTGCAGCCCCGCGGCCTGGGTGCGGTCAGTCATGGTGGCTCCTCAGCCTCGGGGTATGCAGGGCGCTTGCACTAAATTCCGTATTGCGGAATTTAAAACCGTATGATGAAATACTCTCGAACCCTAGACGCCCGCGTCCGCTGGCGTCAAGGGGCGGGTGCCCGCGACGCGCGGGCGACGGGGAGGTGCGTGGCGGTGGCGCAGGCAAGACCCGCTGAGGCCGGCGTGCAGTCGGTCCACCGGGCCCTCGACGTGCTTGAGGCACTCGCCGCCGCCGGAGGAACGGCGAGTCTCGGCGAACTCGCCGCGACCTGCGGGCTGCCGGCGCCGACCCTGCACCGGATCGCCGGCACGCTGGCTGACCGCGGCTACCTGCGGCACACCGTCGACCGCCGCTACAGCCTCGGCTCCCGGCTTGTCCCCCTTGGCGCCGACGCGCACGCGCTGCTCGGCGAGCGCGCCCTGCCGGTACTCCGCCGGCTCGCCGAGCTGACCGGCGAGACGGCCAACCTGGCGGTGCTGAGCCAGGGCCGCGCCGAGTACGTCGCCCAGGCCCCGGGCAGGCACACCATGCGGACCTTCACCGAGGTAGGCAACCGCGTCGAACTGCACTGCACCGGCGTCGGCAAGGCGCTGCTCGCGGCCGCCGGCCCCGCCCAGGCCAGCCGGCTCGTCACAGCCGAGCCGCTGACGGCGCAGACCCCTGCCACCATCACCAGCGCCAACGCCCTGCGCGCGGAGATCGCGCTGATCCGCGACCGCGGCCACGCCCTCGACGAGGGCGAGATGGAAGCCGGCGTCCGGTGTGTCGCCGTCGGCCTGCCCGGCACCGTCCCGATGGCCGTCTCAGTCTCGGGACCGGCCGTGCGGATGACTGACATTCTGGTCGCGGACGCGGTGTCCGCGCTGCACACGGCCGCGGCGGAACTGCGCCACTGGCTCGCCTAGGCCGCGCGCCGCGCTCAAACTGAACGCTTTGGGGCCTGATTGGCAATGTCAGGTTAGGAGCGCGGAGTTGAGCCGAGGAGGGCGATGGCTTCGATGCGGAGTTGATAGACAGGTCGCTGAACGGCGACGTCGACGCCTTCATGGCGGTGGTCGACCGTCATGAGGCGGCGGTCGGTTCGTATCTCGCCCGGCGGGCGCTGAACCGGTTGCGTCACTTCTGGCGATACCGTCGATGCCAAGACCGGCATCCTGGTCAAGGACGTGTCCACGACGCCGGGGGTTCCCACGGCTTACACGACCTACCAGTCCTCGCGGGTGACGACCGCCCGCTTGTAGGTACATCCCACCAGCGTTACCCGCAGCCGGGCGCTACCGCGCCCGGCTGCGGGCGGCCGCGGCCACAGCGTCGGCGAACACCCGCCCGCGGGCCACGGACGGGCGAGGGCCGCGTCGTCGACATTCCCTCAGTGCGCTCCCCGCGAGCCCGGCGCCGGGTGCCGCGGCAGCGGCGCGTCGTTCAGCTGCTGGTCGATATCGACGAGAATGGCGTCGTCTTCGATCCTGCACGCGTAGACGGGGATGGGTCCGCAGGCGAACGGGCCGACGGCTTCGCCAGTGGTCAGGTCGTAGCGTGACGCGTGCGAAGCGCAGACCAGCGTGTCGTCCTCTTGGAGGGTGCCCTCGTGCAGCGGCTGCTGCTGGTGGGTGCAGGTGTTGTGAATCGCCCTGACGTCATCGTCATCAAGGCGGATGAGGCAGATCGGTTCGCGCAGCTGGTCAACCAGCATGGTGTCGCCGACCTCGAGGTCATCGAGGTTCGCGACGAGGACGAATGTCATGGCTGTGTCCTTCTGTTAGCGGGCCGTCGGGGCGCCGGCTGGCTGCCGCGCACCTCGATCCATCCGTTGCGGATCCTGGTCGGCAGCACGGGCTGCGGCTGGTTGGCGGGCCCGCGGATCACCCGGCCGCTGGTGAGCGCGAAGCGGGACCCATGCAGCGGGCAGGTCGCGGTCAGGTCCTCGACCGGGCAGCGGCTGAGCAGGCCACCGGCGTGGCTGCAGGTGTTGTCGATGGCGTAGAGCCGGCCGCCGGTGCGGTACAGCATGATCTGGCGGCCCTCGGCCACGACGGCGGCCGGCGAGTCATCCGTCAGGTCGTCCTCCGGCAGTGCACGGGCCCACCGCCGCGGCCCGGCGGTCCACGCCACCCGGCTCACCATGACGCCTTTGGCGAAAACGAGATGACCGCCGAGGTAGCCCGCCGCGGCCGTGACCGTGAGGCTGGCCGCGCCCAGGGTGCCGGCCGTGCCGCGGCGGCCGGCCAGCCGCATGCCAAGCGAGGCGCACTGCAGGCCCAGGGCCGCTGTGTTGAGCAGTCCGTGGAAGAGGCCGACACGACGATCCTCGTCGTTGCTGACGGTCCAGTCGGTGAGACCGGTTACGGCGGTCGCGCCCGCGGCGAGGATGCCGGCGGCGCTGAGCACGCCCGCGGCGTCGAATCCGCTCCGGGGCGCCGGGTCGCGGTCCACCGCGTCCAGCACCGCGACACCGGCCCAGAGCCCGATGGGCAGGTCGCTGAGGGCCGGGTGCAGCGGGTGGCCGACCCACCGGCCGCCGTGCAGCAGCTCAAGGACCAGATTGTCCTGGTGCCGCTCGCGGACCGGCACCAGCACCCCGGTCAGCCGGTCGCTCAGCGTCCGGAGCCAGCGGAGCTGGTCGAGCCAGTCCGCGAGATCGCTGTGCCAGCCGGTCAGCCGGGCTTTGGGGAACCCGGGGCTGACGACCGGCTCGGGCTGCTGACCGACCGCCGGCGGATCGCCGACCGGGTCGCTGCCTGCTGTCATGAGGTTCCTCCACGGGGGCATCCGCTGTGGCCCGGTTCAGGTGAGAATCTTCACGCTGTTCGCTTAGCTTGCGCGCCCGCCACCTCGTTGCAAGTATCGGAATGAGACTCGCCTCCGGTTTGCGGGCGCACACGGCACGGCGGTGCCGCAGAGCTGGGGCGCGCCCGCCCGGCGTAGGCTGACTGGCGTGAGTGCGCCCGCGCTGCAGCAACCGCAGTGGCCCGACCAGGATCGTCTGGAGGCGGTGGTCCGCGGCCTGGAACGCCTGCCGCCGCTAGTGCTCGCCGCGGAGTGCGACCAGCTGAGGGAACGGCTGGCCACGGTGGCGCGCGGTGAGGCGTTCCTGCTGCAGGGCGGCGACTGCGCGGAGACGTTCGCCGGCGCGACCGCCGACAGCGTCCGGGCCAAGTTCCACACCCTGCTGCAGATGGCCGTGGTGCTGACCTACGCGGCCAGCGTGCCGGTGGTGAAGGTCGGCCGGATGGCGGGCCAGTTCGGCAAGCCGCGGTCGGCCGCCACCGAGGTCCGCGACGGGGTGGAACTCCCGGTTTACCGTGGTGACGCGGTCAACGGCATCGAGTTCACCGCCGCGGCCAGGACGCCTGACCCTGGCCGCCTGCTCGACGCTTATCACTGTGCGGCGGCGACGCTGAACTTGTGCCGCTCGCTAGCCGGCGGCGGTTACGCCGACCTGCGCCAGGTGCACGCGTGGAACCAGGACTTCGTGGCCGGCAGTCCAGCCGGGCAGCGCTACGAGCAGCTCGCGGCCGAGATCGACCGGGCGATCGCGTTCATGCACGCGTGCGGGGCCGACTCCCGTGAGTTCCAGGCGGTGGAGTTCTACTCAAGCCACGAGGCGCTGCTCCTGGACTACGAGCGGGCACTGACCAGGACCGACCCGCGCGACGGTCAGGCCTACGACCTGTCGGCGCACCTGCTGTGGATCGGCGAGCGGACGCGCGATCCGGGCGGCGCGCACGTCGGGTTCGCCCGCCAGATCCGCAACCCGGTCGCGGTCAAAGTCGGCCCGGACGCCAGCGCGGAGGACGTGCTCGAGCTGATCGAAGCGCTCGACCCGGACCAAGAGCCTGGCCGGCTCACCCTGACCACCCGAATGGGCGCGCGGCGGATCCGCCAGGCGCTGCCGCCGCTGGTCGAGAAGGTCGCCGCCAGCCGGGCCCCGGTGGTCTGGGTATGCGACCCGATGCACGGCAACACGATGGAAGCGGCCAGCGGGCACAAGACCAGGAACTTCGACGACGTGCTAGACGAAGTCGCCGGATTCTTCGAGGTGCACCGCGCACTCGGCACCTACCCTGGCGGCATCCACATCGAATTCACCGGCGACGACGTCACCGAGTGCATCGGCGGCGGTCAGGGCATCGCCGAGAGCGACCTGGGCAACCGCTACGAGACCACCTGCGATCCCCGTCTCAACCGCAGCCAGTCCCTCGACCTGGCCTTCCGCGTAGCCGATTTGTACCGGCGCCGCCTCGGCCCTGCGGGCGACGAGTAAGCGTCTCAGGGTTCCTTCACCGCGAGTCGCGACAACCGCTGGTACGTCGGACCAGAGGAGACCCTCGACGCCCTGCTGGCCGGCCTTGACGCCCAGGCGCGGCGCAGCCAGCAGGTGATCGACTCCCACGACCTCAGCGAGGTCGGCCAGCCGGGCGACCGCTGGGACGGGGAACCGCCCGCCACGCTCGAGCGGATCCTGTTTCACCTGCTGCAGGAGTACGCACGGCACCTCGGTCACCTCGACGTGGTGTGCGAGCTGGCCGGGGCCGGCACAGGCGAGTAGCGCGTGGGCACAGCCGAACGGGAGCGGGCTTCGCCTCATACCGCGGCCCGCTCGCGTTCGGCGGCGAGCTGCAGGGCGACGTCGATGATCATGTCCTCCTGGCCACCGACATAGCCGGCCTCGCCGACGCGCTGCAGGATCTCGTGCGCGGGGACCCGGTACCGCACGGCCGCGCGCTCGGCGTGCAGCAGGAAACTGGAGTACACGCCCGCGTAGCCCTGGGTGATCGCCGCCCGGTCGGCGAACGGCAGCCGTGGCAGGAACGGCCTGACCACATCGTCGGCCGCGGCCAGCGCCCCCTGGACATCGACCCCGGTGGGAATGCCGAGCCGCTCGAAGGTGGCCGCCAGCACCTCGGTCGGCGCGTTGCCGGCCCCGGCCCCGAGGGCGCACAGCGCGCCGTCGACCTGCAGTGCGCCCTGCTGGACGGCCAGCACTGAGTTGGCGATGCCGAGCGAGAGGTTCTGGTGGCCGTGGAAGCCGACCTGGGCCTCGCGCCCGATCTCGTCGATCAGCGCGGCGACCCGGGCCTGGGCATCGCCGAGCACGAGCGCGCCCGCCGAGTCGACCACGTACACGCACTCGGCGCCCGCGTCGACCATGATCCGGGCCTGCGCCGCTAGCTCGTCAGGGCCTATCCGGTGGGCCAGCATCAGGAAGCCGACGGTCTCCATGCCCAGGTCGCGGGCGGCGGCGAAATGCTGCAGGGAGACGTCGGCCTCGGTGCAGTGGGTGGCGATACGGGCCACCGACGCGCCCGCGTCGCGGGCCTGGCGCAGGTCGCGGATGGTGCCGACGCCGGGCAGCAGCAGCACGGCGATCTTGGCCCGGCGGGCCTCGTCGACCGCGGCGGCGACCAGCTTGATGTCGTCCACGGCGGAGAACCCGTAGTTGAAGGAGGAGCCGCCGAGCCCGTCGCCGTGGGTCACCTCGATGACTTCGACCCCGGCGGAGTCGAGGGCGCTGACCACGCCGCGGACCTGCCCCTCGGTGAACCGGTGGGCGAGGGCGTGGCTCCCGTCGCGGAGGGTGGAGTCGGTGAGCCGGATCTTCGGCGCGGACGCGGCCCGTTCGGTGTCGGCGTTCATGCGGTGCCCTTCCTCATCCGGGCCAGCTGCTCGCCGGTGCGGGCGGCGGCGGCGGTCATGATGTCCAGGTTTCCTGCCCACGGCGGCAGGTAGTCGCCGTTACCGCGGACCTCGAGGAACACCGCGACCCTGGCCTGGCCGTTCCACTCGTCGCGGGGCTCGTCGTACTGCGGTTCGTTGCGCAGCGTGTAGCCGGGCACGTACTGCTGCACCTCGGCCACCCGCTTGGTGACCGCGGCGGTGATCTGGTCGCGGTCGGCATCGGCCGGGATCGCGCAGAACACCGTGTCGCGCATGATCATCGGTGGCTTGACCGGGTTCAGGATGATGATCGCCTTGCCCCGGCCTGCCCCGCCGACCGACTCGATGGCGGCCGCGGTGGTCTCGGTGAACTCGTCGATGTTGGCCCGGGTGCCGGGTCCGGCCGAACGGGACGAGATCGACGCGACGATCTCCGCGTAGGGCACCGGCACGACGGAGGAGACCGCGTTGACGACCGGGATCGTCGCCTGGCCGCCGCAGGTGATCATATTGAGGTTGGGAGCGTCGACGGTCGAGTCGAGGTTGACCGCCGGGCAGACATAGGGACCGACGGCCGCCGGGGTGAGGTCGACGGCGGTGATGCCGGCGGCGGCGTAGCGGGGCGCGTTGGCGAGGTGGGCCTTGGCCGCGGTGGCCTCGAAGACCAGGTCGGGCAGCGTGTCCTGGTCCAGCAGCCAGTCAACTCCCCCGGCCGACGCCGGCACTCCCAGCTCGCGCGCCCTGGCCAGGCCGTCGGAGGCCGGGTCGACCCCGACCATCGCGGTAACCTCGATCTCCGCGCTGCGCAGCAGCTTGACCAGCAGGTCGGTACCGATGTTGCCGGGGCCGACGATCGCCGCGGTGAGCTTGCCCATGTCACTTCTCCGAGAACGTCAGGGAAACGGTGCCGATCCGGTCGAAGGTCGCGCTGACCGTGTCACCCGGGCTGACCGGGATAGCCGCGGTGACCGACCCGGGCAGGATCACGTGTCCCGCCTCCAGGCTGACCCCGCGCTCCCCCAGCACGTTGGCCAGCCAGACCAGCGCGTTGACGGGCGAGCCGCCGAGGACCGCGCCGCCCGCGCCGGTGTCGGTCAGCCGGCCGTTGCGGCGCAGCAGGCAGCCGCACAGCGACAGGTCGACGCTCTCCGGGCGGACCGGCCGGGAGCCGAGCACCAGACCGCCGCTCGACGCGTTGTCGGCGATGGTGTCGGGCAGCGTGATCTGCCAGTCGGCGATCCGCGAGTCGATGATCTCCAGGGCGGGCAGCACGAAGTCGATGGCGGCGACCGCTTCCGCGACGGTGACGCCCGGCCCGGTCAGCGGCCTGCCGAGCACGAACCCGATCTCCGGCTCGGCCCGGGGCTGCAGGAAGCGCCCGATGTCGGCGACCGCCCCCTCGGGCAGGAACATGCGGTCGAGCAGGACGCCGAAGTCGGGCGTGTCGACCCCCATCTGCCGCTGCATCGCGGCCGAGGTCAGTCCGACTTTGTGTCCCTTGACGACCGCGCCGTCCGCGGTCCACACCGCCACCTGGGCCTGCTGGATCGCGTAGGCGTCGCTGACCGACAGTCCCGGGTCGCCGGCCGTCAACGGGGCCACCGGGGTGCCTGATGCGTACGCCCCGAGCAGGATGTCCGCCGCTTGCCGCACGGCACGCTCGTCCATGGGTATCCTTTCGCCGCTCACGGAGACGATCCTGCCCTGGCGGTGACGTCCTGCCCAAGGAATCCGTCCCACGTGACGGGACAGCAGCCGGAATCAGGCATAGGCTGAGTCGCATGGCGGCCGCGACCAACGAGACGTACCTGCACCGGGTGGTCACGGTGCTCGAGGCGTTCCGGGACGAGGAAGACGCGGCCAGCCCCGCCGAGCTGGCCCGCCGGGCCGGGCTGCCCAAGTCGACGGTGCACCGCATCGTCGGCTCGCTGGCCGACGAGGGACTGCTGGAGCGGCAGGGCGCCCGGGTCCGCCTCGGCGTGCGCCTGTTCGAGATCGGCCAGCGGGTGCCCCGCCAGCGGATGCTGCGGGACGCCGCCCGACCCTTTCTGCTGGACCTGCACGAGGCGACCCGGCAGACGGTCCACCTGGCCATCCTGGAGGCCGGCGAGGTCGTCTACGTCGACATCCTCACCTCGCCCGCGGGCCCGCCGCTGCCTTCCCGGGTCGGCGGCAGGCTCCCGGCCCATGTGACAGGAGTGGGGAAGGCCATGCTCGCTTTCTCGGCCCCAGAGGTGGTTCAGGCGGTGCTGTCAGGAAGCCTGAAGCGGGTCAGCGCCCGCAGCACGGTCGAGCCGGCCGTGCTGGCCCGGGAGCTGACCAGTGTCCGCGAAGGCGGAGTCGCCTACGACCACGAGGAATCCGGGCCCGGCGTCGTCTGCGCCGCCAGCCCGGTCCTGGGAGCCGGCGCCGAGGTACTCGGGGCACTGTCGGTATCCGGCTGGTCGAGCCGGATGCGACTCGACCACGTCGCCCCCGCGGTCCGGACGGCGGCGCTGGCCCTGTCGCGGACGCTGGGCTTTCGTCTAGCCGGGTGATGCAGTCGCGGGTGGATTGGCGGAAATTTACTGACACCGCGCGGCGAGCGCCAGCAGCGTCCATCAATCGCAGCCGGGCAGGACGCGAGTAAGCGGCGTCACGCGGGAAGAAGGCGGGTATGAGTAGCCAGCGGCGGGTGATCCTGATCGGAGCGGCGACGAGCGCCGGGACCCATCACGCGGGACAGGAGAACGCGCCGCGGGCGCTGCGGGCCGGCGGCTTCAACAAGCGGCTGGCCGCGGCGGGGCTGAACGTCACCGATCTCGGCGATGTCGTCTACGAGCCGTTCCGCGTGGACCGTTCCGCCGCGCTCGCCCGCAACGAGGCGGCGGTCGTGCGAACCGCCGAAGCGGTCGCGAACGCGGTGCAGCGGGCCGCCGCCGACGACGCGGTGCTCGTCGTGCTCGGCGGCGACTGCACGATCTCCCTGGGGGTGCTAGCCGGCTTGCAGCGCACGGAGCCGGAGACGGGGCTGGTCTACTTCGACGGCGACGCCGACCTGGCGGCGCCGGGCCGTGGCAGCGGCATCATGGACGCGATGGGCATCGCCCACCTCCTTGGTCTGGCAGAAACGGGACTGACCGGCCTGTTCGCTAACCGGCCGCCGATCGCCGACGAGCGGCTGGCGGTCCTCGGCTACGACGAGACCGATCCCGACAGCTTCGTACCCGGAGTGTTCGGCGCGCGCCCGGAGCTGACTCACTTCCCGGATCACGCGGTCCGCGCCGACCCGGACGGGTGCGCACGGGCAGCCGTCAAGGCGACCGCCGGCGCACCGCGGCTCATGGTGCACTTCGACGTGGACGCCGTCGACTCAGGCGACCTGCCGCTGGCGAACTTCCCCCACTACGGCACCGGCGTGCCGCTCGCCGCCGCCGAGCGGGTGCTGTCGGTGCTGTTCGCCGCGCCCCGGCTGGCGGCGGTGGTCCTGACCGAGGTCAACCCGGGCTACGATCCGCACGGCGGCTCGCTCCCCCGCTACATCGACGCGGTGTCCGGCGCGCTGATCAGAGGCCTCCTTCGCTAAGCCGCGGCCGAGGGTCTGCCGGCCGTGCCCGCTTCGATCGCGTCGGCGATCAGGCTTCTGATGGCGCGCGCCAGCGCCTCGTCAAGCTCCGGGTCGGTGGCCCTCGTTCCGGCACTGATGGGTTCCATCTCGCCTTCTTCCCGTAGCGGTCGTCACACAACGGGACTAAATTACACGGATGTACTTCCCGAGTGCCCAAGAACTCACCGGTAGAGACGATGGAATTTCGTTACCTTTCGGCCGCCTCAGTTGTAACCAGCCGCCTATAGAAGCCCCCACCGCTTCCTGATCACCCGGTTGGCCCGGCCGAACAGCGCGTCCACGAGGACCCCGAGGATGAGGATCACGATCATCACCGCGATCGTGGACGGCATGTCGGTCTGGTCCTGGTCGGCGGCGAACAGCTGACCGATGGAGGGCTCCCCCGCGACGAGCACCAGCAGCTCCGCGGTCAGCAGCGCGTGCCAGGTGAACGCCCAGCCCTGCTTCAGGCTGGCCATGAACGTGGGCAGCGCCGCGGGCATGATCAGGTGCCAGGTCAGGCCGACGCCGCGCAGTCCCATCACCTTGGCCGACTTGAGCAGCAGCGGCGGGATGTAGTCCACGCCGGCGATGACCCCGTTGGCGATGGCGGGTGCGGTGGCCATCACGATGATGAAGATGATCGCGGTGTTGTTCAGCGAGAACAAGATGATCGTGAACGGGATCCAGGCCGCTGAGGGCAGTGTCTGCAGGCCGGTGATCAGCGAGCCCACGGCCGCCCGCAGCGGCGGGATCCGGGCCACCAGGAGCCCGACGACGATCCCGATCGCCACGGCGAGCGCGTAGCCGATGACGGCCCGCTCCAGGGTGATGCCGATCGCCTTCCACAGCAAGCTGGTGCCCGCCTGGTTCCACAGGTTGTGCAGGGTGACGCCGGGGCCGGGCAGGACGAACTTCTTCCAGCCGCTGAGGTGGATCAGCTCCCAGATCACCCACACCAGGGCGATCGCGGCCAGCTTCGGCCACAGCGCCGCCCAGAAGCGCCTGGCCCGGTCGGCGGCGTCGGTGCCGTTGGCGGCGGGGGCCAGTTCGAGGGCGTCGAGCCCGGCCAGGGTGGTGTCAGTTGCCATGGCGGCTTACCTCCGCGCGGAGCCGGTCGGTGATGACGCTGGCCAGCTCGGCCACCGGCGCGGAGTCCATCCGGCGGGGCCGCTCAATCGGGACGGGGTACTGCTCGATGACCTGGCCCGGCCGACTGGAAAGCAGCACGACGCGGTCGCCCAGGCGGACCGCCTCGCGGACGTTGTGGGTGACGAACAAGATGGTCAGCGGCTTGCCGACCCGCTCGCGGACCCGGTCGAGCTCGTCGTGCAGCAGGTCGCGGGTCATCGCGTCGAGCGCGCCGAACGGCTCGTCCATCAGCAGCACGTCCGCGTCCTGGGCCAGTGCGCGGGCGAGCGCGACCCGCTGGCGCATGCCGCCGGACAGCTCGTGCGGCTGCTTGCCGCCGAAGCCGCCGAGCTTGACGGTGTCGAGCAGCTCCTGCGTCCGCGCCTTGCGCTCCGCGCGGGGCACCTTGCGGGTACGCAGCGCCAGCTCGACGTTGGCGGCGGCGCTGAGCCAGGGGAACAGTCCCGGCTCCTGGAACATGAACGCGACCCGGCCGTTGACGCTGACGTCGCCGGCCGTCGGCTGCTCCAGGCCGGCGACCAGCGAGAGCAGCGTTGACTTGCCGCAGCCGGAGGCGCCGATGATACAGGTGAACTCCCCCGGCGCGGCGGTGAGGGAGACCTGGTCGAGGGCGCGGACGGCGGAGCCGCCGCGCCCGTACGTCTTGGAGACGCTGGCCAGGCTGACCCCGGCCGTCTCCGTTATCGCTGTCGTGGTCATGGAGGCTCCGTAATCTCTCCTGCTCGCTGCTGACGACCGGGGCCTGGCCGGCCCGCGTAGGCGGGCCGGCCAGCTGCCGTGACCGGTCGCTAGCCCGCGCTGACGGTTGGGTCGCCGGCCGCACTGAGCACCGCGTTGAGCGGGGTCAGGTCGAACAGCCCGCTCAGGTTGTTCGAGGTGAGCAGCCCGACCGAGACGGCCTGCTGTGCGTCCTGGGTGAACGAGGCCTCATCCGGGTCGGCGGTGAAGGTGATCTCCTTGAACGCCGGGGTGAGAACCTTGGCCGACAGCGGCTTGCCGGTGTAGGCGGCGAGCTCGTCGTTGGCGGCCGTCGCGGCCCCGGTCGGGTCGGACTTGATGTAGTCCAGTGCCTGGACGTTCGCCTTCAGCAGGTCGTTGACTACATCCGGGTGAGCGGCCAGGAACGACTGGGTGACCACCATCACGGTCGACACGCCCGGCTCGGTCACCAGTACCTTGCCGCCGTCCTGAACCATCTCGATGTCGTAGGGCGACGGCTCGGAGGCGCCGGCGATCTGGCCGGACTTGAACTCGAGCACCGAGGCGGAGTTCGGCGAGGTCGGCTTGATCGCCACGTCGCCGCCGCCGGTCGTGCTGGTGGTCAGTCCCTGCTGCTTGAGCCAGTAGCGCACCGCGACGTCCTGGGTGTTGCCAAGCGACGGGGTGGCCAGTGACTTGCCCTTGAGCGCCGACGCGGCCGAGACACTGGGCTGCACCACGATGGACGCGCCGCCGGTGGCCACGCCGGAGATCACCTTGACGGCGGTGCCGTTCGACTTCTGGAACGCGTTGATCGCCGGGTTCGGTCCGACGTAGGCGGCGTCGATCTGGCCAGCGAGAATGGCGGTCGTCTCCTGGGTGCCGCTGGAGAACACCGTCGTCTTCAGGGTGTTGCTGCCAAGATCCTTGGTGAAGTAACCGTTCTTGACGGCGATCAGCGCCGGGGCGTGCGTGATGTTGGCGAGGTAGCCGAGGCGTACGGTCACCGGGGCCGCGGCGGCCGCGCTGGTCGCAGCGGCGGACGAGCTGGTCGCCCCGGAGGCGGCGGACGAACTGCTAGAGCTGCTTGACGAGCAGCCGGCGATCACCAGGACCCCGCCGACGACGGCGGCCGTGCCAGCCAGAATGCTGCGCATATGTTTCCATTCCCAATCGGTTTACTAGGGTACTAACGCACTATATACCGGACCGGATAAGTAGGAAACACTTGTAACGTGCTCAGATCAGTCTGAGCGGTGTGATCGGCGCCCGGCAGGCGCTAGGAGTCGTCCGAGGAATCCGTGACGTCGACGCCCTCGACCTGCGGCGCGAACTTGTTCACGCACTCCTCGAGGCGGGCGATATCGGCCACGCCCGCGCCGGTCGTGTTGTAGGTCACCACGTCAAGCGCGGACGCCAGCGGCACGCCGGCCGCGATCGGCGTGGCCTTCACGTGCGGCAGGTTGTCGCACGCGGCGCGAACCTTCATCTTGAACGCCACCGGCGTGCTCTCGGTGAAGTAGATCGCCGCCTGCTGCTGGCCGAGCGCCTTGCTGAATTGTGAGCACCCGGTAACGCCGAGGAAACAGGCCACGCCGGCCAGGCCAAGGGCGACTGGCCGCATCACGACGCGGGGTAGTAGTGACACGGACACAGCATATGTGCTTGGCGTTCCGAGTACGGTACTGGGGAGACCCGCACTCCCGCCGCACCTGCCTGAACGCGACCGATGCCACCGCGCCATATCCTTTTCGTCAACGCCCGGAACGTGACCCAGCCGGTGTTCGTGATCGGCGCGCCCCACTCCGGCGCGGAAGCCGTCGGCCGGGCGCTGAAGCTCTCCCCCGGGTTCCACGTGACCTTCGGGCAGCAGGCCGTACTGCAGGCGGTCTACGGGTTCGCCCGGCGGCCGTCGCTGTACAACGGCCGCGGCGCCGCCGCGGCCGCGGTCATCCGCGACGCGTTCGCGCAGGGCTGGCAGATCGGGCCGGCCAGCTGCCTCGAGTGCACGCCGCAGTGCCGGGCGGCCGCGGGGCTGCGCGAGGCGGAGGTCGGTCCGTGCACCGAGCACCGCGGGCTGACCCGGTTCGGCGACGCCAGCCCGGACCTCACCTACTGCGCCCAGGCGCTGATCACGGCGTTCCCCGACGCGCAGATCGTCCAGGTGGTGCGGGACGGCCGCGACAGCGTGGCGGCGATGCTGTCGGACCAGGTGGCGATGTCCTGGTTCCGCCCCAGCGTGGTCAACATCGAGACGGAGTTCCCCAACCCGTTCTACGGCGTCGAAGACGAGACCGACCGGCTGATGTGGCCGAACCTGACCGGCGCGGGCAAGTGCGCGCTGCGCTGGCGCGGCGCCATCAGGATCGCCGCCCGGCTGCGCAAGGAGCTGCCTGACGACCAGCTGAAGACGCTCCGCTACGAGGACATGGCCCGCAGCCCGCGCGCGGCGGCCACGGCACTGTCCGACTTCACCGGGGAGAAGATCGCCGCCCCGGTGACCTCGCCAGGCAAGCGCCCCCCGGCCGAGAACGAGTGGCGGCGCGTCCTTTCCTACAGCCAGCTGGCCGAGATGGAGAAGGTGGCCGGCGAGGAACTGCGCCGCCTTGGCTATAGGTAGTCCCCGGTCTACCGGTTGGTGCGTTCCTCTTGGCCCTTGAACTGGGTGATGTACAGCTCGGCGTACAGGCCGCCGGCCGCGAGCAGCTCCTCGTGCGTTCCCGTCTCCGCGACCTGGCCCGACTCGATCACCAGGATCTGCTCGGCCTCGCGCACGGTGGACAGCCGGTGCGCGATGACCAGCGACGTCCGGCCCTGCAGGGCGACCGACAGGGCCTGCTGGACGGCGTACTCGGACTCCGAGTCCAGGTGCGCGGTCGCCTCGTCGAGCACCACGATCGACGGGGCCTTCAGCAGCAGCCGGGCGAGCGCGACCCGCTGCTTCTCTCCGCCCGACAGCCGGTAGCCGCGGTCGCCGACGACGGTGTCGAGGCCGTCGGGCAGCACCGCGATCAGGTCCCAGATCTGCGCCGCCTTGCACGCCTCGGCCAGGTCCCGCTCGGTCGCGCCCGGCCGCGCGTAGAGCAGGTTGGCCCTGATCGTGTCGTGGAACAGGTGCGCGTCCTGGGTGACGACGCCGACCACGCTGTGCAGGGAGTCGAGGGTGACGTCGCGGATGTCGTGGCCGCCGACGCGGATCGCGCCGTCGTTGGGGTCGTACATCCGGGCGACCAGCTGGGTGATGGTGGTCTTGCCCGCGCCTGACGGGCCGACGAGCGCGGTCAGCTTGCCGGCGGGCGCGGTGAAGGAGACGTCGTGCAGCACCCCGGCGGCGGCGTCGGTCCGCTCCGGCCGCTTCAGCGCGATCGACTCGAGCGAGGCGAGCGACACCTCGCTGGCGGTCGGGTAGCGGAACGACACCCGGTCGAATTCGATGGACGGCGCGGTGCCCGCCTCGTCGCGGGCCGGCAGCACCGCCGCGTCCGGCTTCTCCTTGATCAGCGGCTCCAGGTCGAGTACCTCGAAGACCCGGTCAAAGCTCACCAGCGCCGTCATCACCTGGACCTGCACGTTGGACAGCTGGCCGATCGGCCCGTACACGCGGGTGAGCAGCTGCGCGAGCGCCACCAGGGTGCCGAACTCAAAGGTGCCCTTGACCACCAGGCTGCCGCCGACTCCGTAGACGACGGCGGTGAACAGCGCGGTCAGCAAGGTGATGGTGATCATGAAGACCGACCCGTACATGTCCCTGACCACGCCGATGTCCCGGACCTTGTGCGCCTTGGCGGCGAACAGGTCCGCCTCCTCGCGCGGGCGGCCGTACAGCTTGGCCAGCATCGCCCCGGCCACGTTGAACCGCTCGGTCATGGTCGAGCCCATCTCGGCGTTGAGCTGCATCGACTCCCTGGACAGGCGCTGCATCCTGCGGCCGACCAGCCGGGCCGGGATGATGAAGCACGGGATGAGGATCAGGCCGATGAGGCTGACCAGCCAGGACAGGTAGAACAAGGTGATCAGGATGACGATCAGCGACAGCGCGTTGGACAGCACGCTTGACAGGGTGCCGACGATGGCCTGCTGCGCGCCGACCACGTCCCCGTCGAGGCGGCTGACCAGCGAGCCGGTCTGGGCGCGGGTGAAGAACGCCAGCGGCTGCCGCTGCACGTGATCGAAGACCTGGGTGCGCAGGTCGTAGATCAGGCTCTCGCCGATCCGGGAGGAGAAGTAGCGGTTGATCACGCCGAGCAGCGCGTCGAAGACGGCCACCCCGGCGACGGTCAGCGCCACCGCGATGATGATCCCCTGGTCCTTGGCGATAATGCCGTTGTCGATCAGCTCACGCAGCAGCAGCGGGTTCACCACCGTGATGCCCGCGTCGAGCGCCGTCGCGATCAGGAACAGCGTCAGCTGGACCCGGTACGGCCTCGCGTAGCCGATAATGCGCCTGATCGTCCCAGGCTTGAGCTTTTGCTTGGTCACCGACGGGTCCATGCGGAACCCGCGGGCCACTCCGAATACCGGTCCGCCCATCACCTCGCCATGCTAGGTCGCTTAACGAACTAGCACGGCACGGTTTCCCGGCGGGCGAACAGGCGCTATTTCCTGGTCGCGCCGCCCCGGCCGCGCAGCTCGACGCCGGACTCGGTGAGGATGCGGTGAATGAACCCGTAGGACCGCCCGGTCGAACTGGCCAGTGACCGGATGGATTCCCCCGCGTCGTAACGGTTCTTCAGGTCGGACGCCAGCTTGCTGCGGTCCGTCCCGGTTACCCGGGTGCCTTTCCTCAGGGTCTCGGCCACCTTTACCTCCCGTAAGGTTCAGCACTCATTGCGTGACGTCCCCTATCGCAATGATCACCTATCGGGGCGTAGTTGGCCACCCGCTTAGACGGGGCTAGTTACCGCCCCGAGCCGGGATGAGGCTAGGCGAGTGCCACCAGATCGGCGAAATCGGCCGACCAGGTGTCTTCCGTTCCCTCTGGCAGCACGATCACCCGTTCCGGCGAAAGCGCGTCGACCGCGCCCTCGTCGTGGGTGACCAGCACAATGGCGCCGCGGTAACCCGACAGGGCGGCCAGGATTTCCTCCCGGCTGGCCGGGTCCAGGTTGTTCGTCGGCTCGTCGAGCAGCAGCACATTCGCACCGGAAACAACAAGAAGCGCCAGCGCGAGACGGGTCTTCTCGCCGCCGGAAAGGACTCCGACCGGCTTATCCACGTCGTCACCTGAGAACAGGAACGAGCCGAGGACTTTGCGCTGCTCGGTGTCGGTCATCTCCGGCGACGCGGTGCGCATGTTCTCGATCAGCGACCGGGCGGTGTCGAGGGTCTCGTGCTCCTGCGCGTAGTAGCCGAGCCGCAGCCCGTGGCCGGGCAGGACCGCGCCGGTGTCCGGCTTCTCCACCCCGGCGAGCAGCCGCAGCAAGGTGGTTTTGCCCGCGCCGTTGAGTCCGAGGATGACCACCCGGCTGCCGCGGTCGATGGCCAGGTCAACGTCGGTGAACACCTCGAGCGACCCGTAGGACTTGGACAGCCCGGAGGCGGTCAGCGGTGTCTTGCCGCACGGTGCGGGCTCGGGGAAGCGCAGCTTGGCGACGCGGTCGGACTGCCGCTCGCCCTCGAGGCCGTCAAGCAGCCGGTCGGCCCGGCGCTGCATGTTCTGCGCGGCCTTGGCCTTGGTCGCCTTGGCGCCGAGCCTGGCCGCCTGCAGCTGCAGGGTGGAGGCCTGACGCTCGGCGTTGGCCCGTTCCCGCTTGCGGCGGCGCTCGTCCGCCTCGCGCTGGGTCAGGTAGGCCTTCCAGCCGACGTTGTAGATGTCGAGCACGGAGCGGTTGGCGTCCAGGTAGAAGACCTTGTTGACGACCTGTTCGACCAGGTCCACGTCGTGGCTGATGACCAGCAGGCCGCCGCGGTAGTTCTTGAGGTGGTCGCGCAGCCAGGTGATGGAGTCCGCGTCCAGGTGGTTGGTCGGCTCGTCGAGCAGCAGCGTCTGCGCGTCGGAGAACAAGATGCGTGACAGCTCCACCCGGCGGCGCTGACCGCCGGACAGCGTGTGCAGCGGCTGGCGCAGCACCCGGTCGGGCAGGCCGAGCGACGCCGCCATGGAAGCCGCCTCGGACTCGGCCGCGTAGCCGCCGAGCACGGCCAGGCGGTCGCTGAGCGCGCCGTAACGGCGGATCGCCTTCTCCGACTTCACGGGGTCGGGGTCCGACATCAGGGTCTCGGCCTTGCGCATCCCTGTCAGCACTTCGTCGAGACCGCGGGCGGACAGGATGCGGTCGAGCGCGAGCACGTCGAGGTCGCCGGTCCGCGGGTCCTGCGGCAGGTAACCGACGGCGCCCGAGCTCCTGACACTGCCCGCGGCGGGCAGCGCGGTGCCCGACAGCACCTTGGCGAGGGTGGTCTTGCCGGCGCCGTTCCGGCCCACCAGGCCGATCCGGTCCCCCTCAGCGACCTGGAAGGACGAGTCTGCCAGCAGTAGCCGGGCTCCAGCACGCAGCTCTATGCCACTGGCAACGATCATGATTCCTAAGGATACCGGATCAGGCCGACGGCTCAGAAAGCTTAATGCGCACGGCGGTGAACAGTGCGGGAACCCCGTCGAGCACGCTCCGCCGCGGGTCGGGCACGGTGATGAAACGCCCGGTCGCCAGCGCGAGGTAGGGCGCCAGCCGCGGGTCGCCGCGCAGCTCGGCGGCGGCTCGCTTGTCACCGCCGAGCACGACCGCGTCGAGCCGGGGACCGCGGCCGAAGACCAGCAGGGCCGCGGCGGCCGCCGCCGCCACGGCCTCGTCGGCCTGCTTCTCCCGGCGCCGGGCGAAACGGTGCTGCGACCAGCCGCCCGCCGCGCTGCGGCCGTGCACCGGGCGCGAGCCGGTCTTGGCATCGGCCAGCACGGGCGGGTAGCCGGCGAACACGCCCGCCGCGTAGCCGCCGAGCCGGACCAGCAGGACGCCGACCGTCCGCGGCACCGCCGCGTGCGCGGCCACCGCCGCCGCCAGCCCGGCCACCGTGACATCAGGCGGGCAGCCGAAGGACTCGGCGAACGGCGGGTGGCACTGCGCGATCGCGCCGTCTGGGGCGGTGAACGTCACCTGACCGCCGCCGGGCTCGGCGATGAGGGAACTTTTTTCCGGCTCGCCGCTGTCCTGGGCGGACACGGGAATCGCGGCGGGAACGGCGTGCCGCACGGCGAACGAGGAAATCCAGCCGGGGAACCGGCCCGGTGAGACGTCGATCCATTTAACGCCACCGCCAGCGACGTTCTTCACCACACAGCGCCTCATCCTGTTTACTGACAGTCAACAAACTGTTTCCATACACCATAAGGCCACGCGACCGAACGAGGATTCCCCTTATGCTCCCGATCGATCCAGGCGACGGTCCGGGCAGCGTCACCCCTCCGCAGCCGAAGAGGGACAACCCGCAGCCGGCACTGAGAGATATTGTGCCCCTTCAGGCGATGGCGCACGGCGGCACGATCATCCGTCCCGGCGCCGTCGCCTGGGGCGGCACCCGCGACGCCAGGGACGGCGGCTACTCCTCGTGCGAGGTGATCGAGCGGGCGCTGGCCGCGGTCGCCCGGGATCCGGGCGGGCTGCCCAGCCTGCTGACCGAGCTCGCGGCCAGCCGGCTGTGGGTTCCGCTCCCCGCCAAGAGCAGGCCGTTCACCGACGGCGCGGCGGTCAGGCTGCCGGTGGCCGGGTACCACGGCACCGACTACGTGCCGTGTTTCACCTCCGTGCAGCGCCTAGCGGCCTGGGCCAACCCGGCCGAGCGGGCGGGCGACCCGCGGATGCTGCCGCACATCGTGGTGCCCGCCGTCGGACTTGCCCGCAGGCTGCCGGCCGGCCTCGGCCTCGCGCTCAACGCCGACGGCGTGCCCGGCCTGCCGCTGCACCCGGAGTGCGTGCCTTACCTGGCCAGGATCACCCCGCCCGCGGCGGTGGCGACGGCCGCGGGCCTGCCCTACCGCGGGCTGGCTATGCAGCACCTGGTCGCGGAGACCGGGGTCAGGTTCCTCATCGGGCAGCCGCCGGCCGAGCCGGCCACGCTGCTCGCCCGGGCGCGCGAACTGCTCGACGCGGTGCCCTTCGTCAGCCACGCGTCGCGGGCCTGGGTGTCGGTCCCCCGCCGGGGCGAGGGCCTCGTCATCGCCATCACCCTGGACGACCCGGCCAGTGACCTGGCCCGGGCGTCGGCCGTGGGCGCGATCGAACGGGCCGTCGCGGCGGTGCCGCTGCACGTGCCGTTCCCCGTCGACGTCATCTTCCCCGGCGAGCCGCCGCCCGAGGCCCCGTTCCCCCGGGTGGGCGACTCCCCAGGGCCGCCGCCGCCTGACGTGATCGCCGACTGGATCGCCCGCAACGCCCGCGCGTTCTACAGCAGGAACTAGAGGATTTTAGATATTGAAGCCGAGCGCGCGCAGCTGCTCGCGGCCGTCGTCGGTGATGCTCTCAGGACCCCACGGCGGCATCCAGACCCAGTTGATCGCGAAGTCGTCGACGGTGTCCTTGAGCGCCTCCGCCGCCTGCTCCTCGATCACGTCCGTGAGCGGGCAGGCCGCGCTGGTCAGGGTCATGTCGATGGTCGCGCGGGTCGGGCTGTCGAGCAGCACGCCGTAGATCAGCCCCAGGTCGACGACGTTGATGCCGAGCTCCGGGTCGACGACATCGCGCAGCGCCTCGAGGATGTCCTCGGTCTTCTGCGCGACCTGCTCTTCGGTCAGCCCGGGAACCGCAGCGGTCCCGGTCGTCCCAGTCTCTGTCATGGCTGTCCCTCGGTCTCGGAGTGATCGTCAGTATGCGCAAGGGCCTGGGCGGTCGCGTCCTTCCAGGCCATCCAGCCGAGCAGCGCGCACTTGATACGCGCCGGGTACTTGGACACGCCGGCGAACGCCACCGCGTCCTCAAGCACGTCCTCGTCGGGCTCACCGTGCCCCTTGGACTGCATCAGCTCGAGGAAGGCGTCGCCGATCCGCATCGCCTCGGCGACCGGCTTGCCGATCACCAGGTCGGTCATCACCGACGCGCTGGCCTGGCTGATGGAGCAGCCGAGTGAGTCGAAGGAGACGTCGTCGACGACCGCTTCGCCGTCGACGTCCTTCAGCGAGACCCGCAGTGTCACCTCGTCACCGCACGTCGGGTTGACGTGGTACACCTGCGCGTCGAACGGATCCCGCAGACCCTTGTGGTGCGGGTTCCGGTAATGGTCCAGGATGATCTCCTGGTACATGTCCTGAAGCTGCATAGTGCCTTCTGTAACGAGCTAGACCCGGAAGAACTTCCGCGCGTACCTGATCCCGTCCGCGAGGGCGTCGATCTCGGCGTGCGTGTTGTACAGGTAGAAGCTGGCCCGGTTGGACGCCTGGCAGCCGAGCGTGCGGTGCAGCGGCCAGGCGCAGTGGTGGCCGGTCCTGATCGCGATGCCGAGCTCGTCGAGCACCTGGCCGACGTCGTGCGCGTGCACGCCCTCGACGTCGAACGCGACCGTGCCGCCGCGGTTCTCCGTGGTCAGCGGGCCGAGGATGCGCACGCCCTCGATCGCGCCGACGGCCTCGATCGCGTGGACGGTGAGCTCGCGCTCGTACGCCGCCACGTTGTCCATGCCGAGCGCGTTCAGGTAGTCGATAGCCGCGCCGAGGCCGGCCGTCAGCGACACCGGCGGGACGCCGGGCTCGAACTTGGCGGGCGGCGGCAGGAATGTGGTCTCCTCCATGCGGACGACCTCGATCATCGACCCGCCGGTGAGGAACGGCGGCAGCGCGTCGAGCGCCGCGTACTTGCCGTAGAGCACGCCGAGCCCGAGCGGGCCGAGCATCTTGTGCCCGGAGAACGCCAGGAAGTCGGCCCCGATCGCGGCCACGTCCACCGGGTGGTGCGGTACCAGCTGGGCGCCGTCCACCAGGAAGAGCGCGCCGACGGCGTGCGCCAGCTCGCCGATCTCGCGCAGCGGCGGCATCACGCCGGTGACGTTGGACTGCCCGGTCACCGCGACGATCTTGGTCCGCTCGGTGATCAGCGACGGGTCGACGTCCAGGGTCCCGTCGGGCAGTTCCCTGAACCACTTCAGCGTCGCCCCGGTGCGCAGCGCGAGCTGCTGCCACGGGACCAGGTTGGCGTGGTGCTCGATCTCGGAGATGACGATCTCATCGCCCGGCCGCAGCGACCAGGCGAGCCCGAACGCGACCAGGTTGATGCCCTCGGTCGCGGACTTGGTGAACACGACTTCGTCGGGCGAGGCGGCGCCGAGGAAGGACGCCACCTTCGCGCGGGTCCCCTCGTAGATCTCGGTCGCTTCCTCGCCGAGCAGGTGCGCGCCGCGGTGGGCGGCGGCGTTGTGCCGCTCGTAGTACTCGCGCTCGGCGTCGAGGACCACCGTCGGGTGCTGCGAGGTGGCCCCGGAGTCCAGGTAGACCAGCGGCTTGTCGTTCCGTACGGTCCTGGACAGGATCGGGAAGTCGTTCCTGATCGCCTCGACGTCGAACGGAACCTCGACGTGCGCGGGCACAGTCTGAGTGTCGGTCATGACGCCGTCGCCGCCCCGGTGAACTTCTCGTAGCCCTCGTTCTCCAGCACCTCGGCCAGCTCGGGGCCGCCCTCTTCGACGATCCGGCCGCCGACGAAGACGTGCACGAAGTCCGGCCGCACGTAGCGCAGGATGCGGGTGTAGTGGGTGATCAGCAGCACGCCGTGCCCCGGCTTGGCGCGGAACCGGTTGATGCCCTCAGACACGATCTTCAGCGCGTCGACGTCGAGGCCGGAGTCGGTCTCGTCGAGGACGGCGATCTTCGGGTCGAGCAGCTCGAGCTGGAGGATCTCGTGACGCTTCTTCTCGCCGCCTGAGAAGCCCTCGTTGAGCGAGCGGTTGGCGAACTTCGGGTCGATGGCCAGGTCGCCCATCGCGCCGTTGAGCTCCTTGACGAAGGTGCGCAGCTTGGGCGCCTCGCCCCGGGTCGCGGTGACGGCGGTGCGCAAGAAGTTCGACACCGACACGCCGGGCACCTCAACGGGGTACTGCATGGCCAGGAACAGGCCGGCCCGCGCGCGGGCGTCGACCGGCATCGACAGCACGTCCTCGCCGTCGAGGGTGACCGAGCCGGACGTCACCGTGTACTTAGGGTGGCCCGCGAGGGCGTAGGCGAGGGTGGACTTGCCTGAGCCGTTCGGTCCCATGATGGCGTGGGTTTCCCCGTCGCCGACCGTGAGGTCGACGCCGCGCAGGATCTCCCGCAGGCTCCCGTCGGCCTCCGTGATGGACGCGTGCAGGCCGCGGATCTCAAGGGTGGACACTGACTAAGACTCCTCTATCGAAACGAGGACGTCGTCGCCCTCGATTTTCACTGGGTAGACGGGGACCGGGACGGTCGCGGGCATCGACGTCGGCTGGCCGGTGCGCAGGTCGAAGCACGACCCGTGCAGCCAGCACTCGATGGTGTAGCCGTCGACCTCGCCCTCGGACAGCGGGACCGCGGCGTGCGAGCACCAGTCGCGGATCGCGAACACCTCGCCGTCGGTCTTCACGATCGCGATCTCGTCCCCGGACAGCACCACGCTGATCGCGGCGTCGTCCTTAAGATCAGCGACCCCGCACGCCCGAACGAAGGCGGCTGACTCCGTCCCGTTCATGACAGCTCGCTCTCGATCGACGCGGTGATGCGTTCCTCGAGCTCGGGCACTCCGATCTTCGCGATCAGCTCGCCGAAGAAGCCCCGGATCACCAGGCGCCGGGCTTCCTCGAACGGGATGCCCCGGGCCTGCAGGTAGAACGTCTGCTCGTCGTCGAGGCGGCCGCTGGCCGACGCGTGGCCGGCGCCCACGATCTCCCCGGTGAGGATCTCCAGGTTGGGCACCGAGTCGGCGTGCGCCTCGTCGGTCAGGATCAGGTTCCTGTTGAACTCGTAGGTGTCGGTGCCGGCCGCCTGCGGGCGGATCAGCACGTCGCCGATCCAGACCGTGCGCGCGCCCGCGCCGGACAGCGCGCCCTTGTAGCCGACGCGGCTGCGGCAGTTCGGCGTGTCGTGGTCGACGAACAGCCGGGTCTCCAGGTGCTGGCCGCCCCCCGCCGGCAACGCTGAGGCGAACGTGATGCCGTGCAGCTCGGCGTCGCCGCCGGGGCCCGCGTACCTGATCGTGGGCGCGAGCCGGACCAGGCTGCCGCCGAGGGTGACCGCGAAGTGCGTCAGGTGCGCGTCGCGGCCGAGGGTGGCGACGTGGTGCGCGACCTGGACGGAGTCGCCGTCCCAGTCGGCGAGCGCGACGACCGTCAGGTCGCCGCCGTCGGCGACGTGGATCTCTACGTTGTCCGCGTAGGTGGCGGACCCGGTCTGGTCGATGACGACCGTCGCCCGGCCGTAGGGCTGCACGTCGATGATCAGGTGGCCGGCCGCCGCGGCATCAGTCCCGTTGCCCGCGATGCGGACGTAGGTCGGGGCGGAGGCCGTCGCCTCCTTCGGCACCGAGATGACCGTGGCGCTGACCGCGGCGGCGTAGGCACGGGCGCTTACCCGGTCGGCCGGCAGGAACGGGACGACGGACGGTGCCAGCCGCCCCCGTTCTGACAGGTCGAGCTTGTCAACGGTCACTTCGGGGGCGGCGTCGACCGTCACGGTGACCGCGCCGGTGAAAGCCGCGTCCTTGTGCAGGTTGCGCAGCCGGTTCAGCGGGGTGAACCGCCACTCCTCCTCGCGCCCGGTGGGCACGGCGAAGTCGTCAGGGCTGGCCGACCCGAGTGGGTGCAAACTAGACACCGGGGCAGTCTCGACGGACCCGGCCAGCGACGGCAACGTCGCCCCCGGGGAAAGGGGTGCGGACATGGTTAGCCGACCGCCCCTTCCATCTGCAGCTCGATCAGCCGGTTGAGCTCCAGGGCGTACTCCATCGGCAGCTCGCGGGCGATCGGCTCGACGAAGCCGCGGACGATCATCGCCATCGCCTCGTCCTCGGTCATCCCGCGCGACATCAGGTAGAACAGCTGGTCCGCGGAGATCTTGGAGACGGTGGCCTCGTGGCCCATCTCCACGTCGTCCTCGCGGATGTCGTTGTACGGGTAGGTGTCCGAGCGGCTGATCGTGTCGACGAGCAGCGCGTCGCACTTGACCGTCGACTTGGAGTGGGTCGCGCCCTCCTGGACGTTGATCAGGCCGCGGTAGCTGGTGCGCCCGCCGCCCCTGGCGACCGACTTGGAGACGATCGTGGAGGAGGTGTTCGGCGCGCAGTGCACCATCTTGGCGCCCGCGTCCTGGTGCTGGCCGGGGCCGGCGAACGCGATCGACAGCGTCTCGCCCTTGGCGTGCTCGCCCATCAGGTAGACGGCCGGGTACTTCATCGTCACCTTGGAGCCGATGTTGCCGTCGACCCACTCCATCGTCGCGCCCGCCGAGCAGACGGCGCGCTTGGTGACGAGGTTGTAGACGTTGTTCGACCAGTTCTGGATCGTGGTGTAACGGCAGCGGGCGTCCTTCTTGACGATGATCTCGACGACCGCGGAGTGCAGCGAGTCCGACTTGTAGATCGGCGCGGTGCAGCCCTCGACGTAGTGCACGTAGGCGCCCTCGTCGACGATGATCAGCGTCCGCTCGAACTGGCCCATGTTCTCGGTGTTGATCCGGAAGTAGGCCTGCAGCGGGATCTCCACGTGCACGCCCTTCGGCACGTAGATGAACGACCCGCCTGACCAGGTGGCGGTGTTCAGCGCGGCGAACTTGTTGTCGCCGGCCGGGATCACCGTGCCGTAGTACTCCTTGAACAGGTCCGGGTGCTCCTTGAGGGCGGAGTCGGTGTCAAGGAAGATGACGCCCTTCTCCTCGAGGTCCTCGCGGATCTTGTGGTACACGACCTCGGACTCGTACTGGGCGGCGACGCCGGAGATCAGGCGCTGCTTCTCCGCCTCGGGGATGCCGAGCTTGTCGTACGTGGCCTTGATGTCGGCCGGGAGGTCGTCCCACGACTCCGCCTGCTTCTCCGTCGACCGGACGAAGTACTTGATGTTGTCGAAGTCGATGCCGGTCAGGTCGGAACCCCAGTTCGGCATCGGCTTGCGGCCGAAGTACTTCAGGCCCTTGAGCCGGTTCTCGAGCATCCACTCGGGCTCGTTCTTACGGGCGGAGATGTCGCGGACCACCTCTTCGGAGAGCCCGCGCCTTGCGGACGCGCCGGCCACGTCAGAGTCGGCCCAGCCGAACTTGTACGTGCCCAGCCCTTCGAGCTGGTCATTCGCGGTGGTCGTCATATGTCAGAGCCCTCCGGACTCGGTGTGCGTTTCAGTGGTGCTACGTGTGTCATCCGTGCGGTGCCTGCCCGAGTACGGTCCGCCCTCGCGGCTTTCGCGGGAGCTCTTGCTGGCCGAAGAATCGGGGCAGGTGACGTGCGTGGTGCAGATACCGTCGCCGTGCGCGATCGTGGCCAGGCGGCGGACCGGGGTGCCGAGCAGCCGCCCGAACGCCTCTGTCTCCGCCTCGCACAGCTGGGGGAACTCGGCCGCCACGTGCGCGACCGGGCAGTGATGCTGGCAGATCTGCTCACCATTGCTAACAACGCCGGCCGGGCTCGGTATGCCGCCGCGCGGCGCCCCGGCTCCGCCGGGCGGGCCGGGTACCGGGCCCGCGGCGGCGGCGTAGCCGTCGGCCGACAGCGCGTCGGCCAGGGCCTGGACGCGGCCCCGCAGGTCGCCCGCCTGGGCGACCACGGGAGCGTAGCGCCGCTCGGTCTCCGCGATCTGCTGCCTGGCGAACTCGGCGACGGCCTGGTGGCCGTAGCTCTGCTCGAGGAACCGCAGCGCGCTGCTCGCCAGGTCGTCGTAGGCGTGCTCGAAAGCGCTGCGGCCGGCGTCGGTGATGACGAAGACCTTGGCGGGACGGCCACGGCCGCGGTTGCCGTAGCTGCGGGCGGTGCGCGTCTCGATCATGCCGTCGGCGATGAGGTTGTCCAGGTGACGGCGGATGGCGGCCGGGGTGAGGCCGAGCCGTCCGCCGAGGGTCGCCGCGGTGCACGGGCCGAGCTCAAGGATCAGCCGGGCGACCTGGCCGCGCGTGCCGGCCGTTTCACCCGTCTGTCCTGTGCTCGCGTGCCCTGCGGCGCCTCCCGGACTTTTCACAACACCATTGTGCCGTAAATAGCGGGCCGGCCGCAAGTTTTAGGGCATGCCGGCGTGACGTAAATCACGGCCGGCGGGCGGGCCCGTCGTCAGTGCCAGAGGCCGAGTGCCCCGTTGACGCTCAGCGCGACGCCGCCGATCGCCAGCGCGCCGAGGACCAGCCGCCTGCTGTGGGTGCGGAGCCAGTCGTTGGCCGAGCGCAGGGTCCTGGTGGTGGCGTCGGGAGCGGCCAGGTAGGCCAGCAGCGGCGCCCAGACGCTCAGCGCGGTGATCACCACCACGACGAGCACCGCCAGCACGGTGACCTTGACCGCGGCGTTCGCAGTGGCCACCACCTGGACGGCGGCGATGAACGTGGCTGACGGAGCGAAGAGCAGCAGGCCGACGACGAACGCGGTCCACGGGCTCGGGTCGGCGGTCATCCGCATAATGAAATTGGGCCGCTTCGCGGGGGCGTCAGCAGTCTTCTCGGCCGTTTGCGCGCGGCGGGCCCGCCAGACCAGGAAACCGCAGCCGAGCAGCGCGAGGAGGCCGAGGGCGAACCTGAGCCCGTAGCGGGGGTCGCGCTGACGCGGCTCGTTGAGTCCGAACCCGCGCAGGATGAAGAGCACCGCGACCGCCATGACAACGGTCATCACCACGGCGCCGGTCACGTACATGAACGCGGTCCTGCGCGGGTTCGCCGAGCCGAGGAAAATGGCCATGACCAGCAGCGCGGTCGGCGAGACAGCGGCTAGCAGCGCGAATCCGGCCGCCTGCTCGAGCACGTGACCTCCTCACTTCCCTGACGCGGCCGTGGCCCTCGCTACCCGCTACCCGCTACCCGCTGGCCGTGGCCGCTGGCCGCAGCCCGCCGCCGACCAGCTCGATGATGCCGAGCACGACAAGCAGCAGCAGCACCAGCACGATGACGAAGACCGCGGTCGGCTGGCCCCAGAAGACAAAGACCAGGACCGCCACGCCCACCGCGGCGATGCGCAGCAGCCGGATGTGGGCGGCCGTCCAGGCGCCGGCCGGGCCGGCGCGCAGTCCGCGCCGGGCGCCACGCTCGCGCAGCCACCCGATGCCGTTGCGCACCGCTCGCCGCATGCCCACCGCGGCGGCCGACGGGCCGGTCAGGAAGGCGCCCGCGGCTACGACGAGGCCCACCACGAGCAGCACCCGCAGCCCGTCCCTGATGAAGCGGACGAGCGTGTCGTACAGCACGGTGGCCGCGTCGCTCGGCAGCACGGTCTGCGGCACGCTGTTCAGGTAGACGGCGCGCGCGATGAGCAGGGCCACGGCCAGGACCAGCATGGACCCGGCCAGGCCGAGGGCGGCGCCGATGAGCCACCGCCTGCGGTTGCGGCCGACCCAGACCCCCGCCGCCAGCAGCGCGAGCGAGAGAAACGGCAGCACCCACTTCAGCGTCAGCAGCAGCCGGTAACCGGTCTGCGCCTTGGACAGGTTCGGGGCCGCGAACAGCGGGAACGTCGGGTTGACGGCGGGGATGTTGTCCGCGATCGTCAGCCCGCGGGCGACCAGCTGTTCCTTCACCTGGGTGATAAGCGGGCCGAGGTTCAGCACCACTTCGCCGTTCACCACGGTCAGGCTGCCGTTGCCCTCGCCTGACAGCACCCTGACGATTCCCGCGTGCGCGGCCCGGTTGGCCTGCACCCACACCACGGCCATGGCCGGGCTGGCGACCGCCTGCGACACCGTCGTGCCGATCAGGCCGTCGACGGCGCTCGCGATCGGTCCTGAGAAGTTCCGCAGCAGCGCCGACACCCGCGGCAGGCGATCGCCCGCCAGCTGGCCCGAGGCCTGCGTGACGAGTGCCTGCACGTCGATCTGGCTGGTGATCTCATCGGCGATCCGTGTGCTCAGCGCGTGCTGGATCGCCGGGTCGTGGATCAGCGGGGCCATGTTCGCGACGTAGCGGTCGGTGTTGGACACCTGGTTGGCGGCCCACACCCCGAGCACCGACACCGGGGCAAGCACGCAGCCAACCGCGATGGCCACCGCGGCCACTGGCGTGCGCCAGCGGCCGCGGCGGGCCCGTGCCTGCGCTTGGGCCGGTTCACCGTCTTGCTGCCGCGCCTGCGCGCGCAGCTCGCGGACCTCGGCCCGGAGCCGTTCAAGCTCGTCGCGCTCGTCTTGGCTATCGGGCGCCGCGGGCGTACGGGGCGCGTCGGGCGCTTTCCTCGCGCCCGGCACGCCGGCCGGCCCCTGCGGTCCAGCGACCGCGGCGCGCTCGCTGTCTTCCGCTGTCAACGCTCAACCCTCGCCGTCCGCGGCCGGGACCGTCAGTCTTCCTGCGCGAAGGCCTCGCGGAGCTTGGTCTCCTGCTCGGTGGACAGGTTGGTGCTGATCAGCTGGGCGTCGGAGTCGGGGAACTCCGACTTGACCCGGTCGATCACCGCGTCCGAGCTGAGCAGGAACAGCGCCGAGGTCCCGGGCGTGATCTGGTCGCGCACGGTGTTGATGAACGAGTCACTGATGCCGACGTCGGCCAGCGAGCCGAACAGCGCGCCGGACGCGGCGCCGATCGCCAGGCCGAGGATCGGCACGAAGAAGATCAGGCCGAACAGCAGCCCCCAGAAGCCGCCGCCGAGCGCGCCGCCCATCTTGGTGTCGTGCATCTGGCGGGTCTTCGGCTTCTTCTTGCCGGTCTCCCAGCTGACCACGGCCGCGTCCTGCACCGTGATGAGCTGCTGAGTCTGCAGGGCGGTGAGCTTCTCGAGCGCCGTTTCCGCACCGAATGGTGTCGGGAACTTCCAGACGGTCAGCGATGACATCGTGTCTTGTCCTCCGGTTCATGATTCGCGAAATTCCGATCGGGTCCTGCCCGTTCCCCGTCGCCGGCCCTCACCCGCGACGGGTGAACACGGTGCCTGTGCTCAGGGATGCGGACGGGTGAGGCCGTCCGCTCCGGTCACAGGATGCGCAGCCGCACGCCGCGCTCGACCGCCTCCCGGCGGGAGGAAACGCCCAGCTTGTAGTAGACGGACCGCAGGTGCGTCTTGACCGTGTTGACGGACAGGAACAAGGTGTCCGCGATGTCCTGGTTGCTCATGTAGGACCGCAGCAGCCGCAGGACGGCCAGCTCACTGGAGGTGAGCGCCGTCGCCTCGTGCTCGGCAGGCCCGTTGCCGGCCGCCCGCGAAGACGGCTGGCAGACGAAGCGCTCGTGCACGCGGGCCGCGAACCCGGCGACCGGGCTGGCCGGTGCGATCAGCAGCGCGATGGCCGAGTGCACGGCGCCCCCCGCGTCGAGGAACGGGCGGTACAGCTCGTGCGGCTCGGCGATGGCGAGCGCCTCTTCGAGCAGCTTCGCCGCTTCGGCGTCGGTGGCGGTGCGCCGGGCGGCGATGACGGCCGTCAGCAGCGCCGTGACCCGGTCCCTGCGGGTACCTGCCTGGTCCTCGTGAGCCGCGTCGAGCGCGAGGCCGAGGGCCACCGCCGGATCGCCTTGCGCGAGCAGCAGCCGGGCCCGCGCCGCCGCCTGGTCGGGTCGGTCACGGCCTGTCTCCTGGGGCAGCACCTCGGCCGCGAGCGCCAGGTCGCCTGCCCGCAGGGCGGCGTCGAAGTCAAGCGCGGACAGCACCGGGCCGTCGGTCTCGTACTTGTCGCGCACCAGCCGGGCCAGGTCCCGCGCCCGCTCCACGTCGCCCTCGGCCAGCGCGACCCGGGCGCGGGCGGCCGCCAGCAGCACCGCCATGTCCGGTTCGCCGGGCAGCGGCGCGGACAGCGCGGGCTCGGCCTCGTCGAGCAGCCGGGCCGCCCCGATCAGGTCGTCCCTGTCGATCGCCACCTGCGCCGCCGCCATCGCGGCCAGGCAGCGCGCGGCCGGGTCGAGTGCTGCGGTCGGCGGCTCCGGCTGCTCCAACGGACCGTCCGCCATGGCGGGCGCACCGGGGTCGGTTAGCTGGGCGGACAGGTCCGCGGCGGTGCCGAGATCGCCGCCGAGCGCCGCCGCGAGCGCCAGCCAGCCGCGCACCCGGGCCGCCAGGGCCTCCGTGCCCGCGGCCGTCAGCTGGTGATGCGCGGCGGTCAGCGCGCCGCCCGCGGCGGTGATCTCCCAGCGGCGCAGCAGGACCGTGCCCAGTGCCATCCACAACAGCCCGGCCGCCTGGTGCTCCCGCTGCCGGCCGGCTGACGCCCGCGCCTTCTCCGCCAGCGGCAGGCAGGCCGCGATCGAGTCGGCGTCAGGCTGCCGCAGCAGCCGCAGGGTGGCCAGCCACAGTTCGATGACCAGCCGGTCCGGCACGTTCTTGTCCAGCGCGGGGACCGCCAGGGCGAGGTAGGCCTTAGCCGAGTCCGGGTCGCCCCGGTACAGCCGGGCCATCGCGAGGGCCGCCGCCACCGCGGGGTCGGCGCGCCACTGGCCGGGCAGCCGGCCAAGGGCCGTCTCGAGCTCCGCCGTCCGCTCGGTCAGCGCCCCGGCCAGTCCGGCCTCGGTGAGCACCTGCGGGGCGGCGTCCCACTCGGCCGCCTCGGCCACGCAGCGGACCGCCTCGATCACGTCCGCCTGCGCGGCGTGCCACCGGGCGGCCCGGCTGTACAAGCCGGGCACCTCATCCGGGGTCTCGCAGCGGAGCTCGCCAAGCAGCACCTGGCGCAGGAACCAGTGGTAGCGGTAGCCGTCCTTGCCGTCCCTGGAGACCAGGATGTTCTCCCGGTGCAGGCGGTCGAGCACGCGGGCGCTGCCCGGCTCGCCGGTCACCTGGTCGGCGAAGCCGGCCGTCACCCGCTGGGCGATGCTGGTGCGCCGCAGGAACTGCCGCACCGGGGCGGGCTGCCAGTCGAGCACCTCGTCGCGCATGTACTCGGCGACGATCGGGTCGGCGGCGACCGCGTCGACGGTCAGCCCGCCGTCCCTGGCCTCGATCAGCGCGGCCAGCCGGGGCCCGGCCATCCAGCCCTCGGTCTGCCGCAGCAGCGCGTCGCGCTCCGCTGGCCCGGGTGGCAGCCCCAGGTGGTCGAAGTAGGCGTCCGCTTCCTGGGCGGTGCAGGCCAGGTCGGCCGCCCGGATCTCGGACAGGGCACCGGACAGCCGCATCTTGGCCAGGTGGAGCCCGGGGACGGACCGCCCGCACAGGATGAGCCGCAGCGCCGCGGGCGCGTGGTGGATGAGCAGGGCTAGCCCGGGCAGGACGTCGCTGCCCGCGAGCGCGTGCACGTCGTCGATCACGAGCACGAGCGAGCCCGACAGCTTCCGCACGGCGTTGACGAGGTCGCCGGGGATGTCGTCGGCCGCCTCGCGGCCGCGCGGTACCAGCGGCGTGCCGCCGGCCGCGCCGCCCGCCGCGAGCGCGGCGGTCATGCACGCCCAGAAGGCCCCGGGGTCGCGGTCACCCTCGTCGATGCTGAGCCACGCGATCCGCCGGGACCGCGCGCGGGCCGCCGCCCAGCCGGCCGCCGCGACGGTCTTGCCGGCCCCGGGCGGCGCGGTGATCACCGTCACCGGGCGCTCGGTCGCCTGCTCGATCAGCGCCGTGAGGCGGTCCCTGCGGAGAACGTCGGGCCCGGGCTGCGGCGCACGGAACTTGCCGGCCAGAACCGCCGGCTCCATGGTCACCGCGAGGCCGCCCGGAACGGATTCCAGCTGCGTCATTCGCTTCACTAACACTCCCCCAACCAGGGCGTTCCTTACCCTCCCAATTTGAGGAGTAATCACCTGACTACCTTTAGTGACGTCGGATCACAAGGGCGCCAGCCGCACCACCCGCATCGGGTGACCGCGCCTCGCCCGCCTGCTCACGGCCGTAACGCCGTCGCCAGCGCGGTTTCACCCGCCAGGGATGACGCCAGCAGCACTCGGCCGGGGCAGCATCCAGCTCAGTCCTTCGGCAGCACGGAAGGATCCTGACAGCGGAGGGAAGACCGTGCCATGAGTGATATGCAGGACAACACGGGCCAGCAGCCCGGCAGCGGGACCCCGGCCGACGCCGGCGCGGCCCAGCCGAACGCCCCGGTACAGGGAAGCGGCCCGGCCGCGCCCGCGGGGCAGCCGACGACAGCTCAGCCGGTGACCGGCCAGCCGATGACGGGGCAGCCGATGACGGGACAGCCGATGACGGGGCAGCCGGTGACCGGCCAGCCGATGACGGGGCAGCCGATGACGGGACAGGGCGCCGCCGCGCGGGACCCGCGGCGCGGTGACACGCTCCAGCAGGACCCGGCGCAGCACTACGTGCCGCGCCCGGCGCCCGGCTACGACGACGCCGCCCGCTACGAGGCGGCCGCCGCCGCCAGCGAGCCGCCGAGCGGCGCCGCTATCGGGCTGACGATCATGGCGGCCGCCTTCATGATGGTCTCGGGACTGCTCAGCTTCTTCGAGGGCCTCGCCATGGTGATCAGGGGATCGTTCTTCGTGGTGCTGCCCAACTACGCGTTCAGCCTGTCGGCCGTCGGCTGGGGCTGGGTGCACCTGGCCATCGGGGCGGTCGTCTTCGTAGCCGGGGCGGCGCTGTTCGCGGGCCAGACCTGGGCGCGGATCGTCGCCGTGGTCGTCGCCTCGGTCGCCATCGTGGCGAACTTCGTGTCGCTGCCGTACTACCCGGTCTGGTCCGTGGTGGTGATCGCGCTGAGCGCGTTCGTCATCTGGGCGCTGCTGACCCCGCGAAACCAGTACCTCTAGTCCGTGGGCCAGGCGATCGGCGGCGCGCTGCCGCTGGCCGTCGGCGTGGCGCTGAGCCCGGTCCCCGTCATCGCGGCGGTGCTGATGCTCACCACCCGCCGCGCGCGGGTCAACGGCCCGGGCAGGCGGTCGCCTACCTGGTTTTCGCGCTGATCGGCCGTCGGGGTGGGCGCACCGGCGGGGATCTACTTCACCCTCGGCGAGCGGGCGGACAAGCCGCTCACCCGCCTGAAGGACTGGATGGGCGCGCACAACGCGGTCATCATGGCGGTGCTCTGCCTGGTCATCGGGGCCAAGCTCATCGGCGACGCGATCGGCGGACTGACCGGGTAAAGCGACGGCGCGGCAGGGGCGGTTCACCCGCCGCGGGTGACGCGTGCCGCCCGCCCGGCGGATGACGATCCTTGCTAGTGCCCATTGAATACTGACGGTGACTAACCGATACAGGGAGTAGTGATGGCGAAGCCGTTCAAGGGGACCATCAACATCGACATCCGCGACTCCGAACCGGACTGGACGCCGTTCGAGCCGCCCGTCGCACCGTACGGCGCGCCTAACGTGCTGTACATCGTCCTTGACGACGTGGGATTTTCCGCCCTGGACTGCTACGGCGGCCCGATCGAGACCCCGAACATCAACCGGATCGCGGACCAGGGCGTCCGCTATACCCAGTGGCACACCACGGCGCTCTGCTCACCCACCCGCTCGTGCCTGCTGACCGGGCGCAACCACACGCGCAACAGCATGGCCTGCATCACCGAGGCCGCCATCGGGTTCCCGAACGGCAGCGGGATGATACCGCCTGAGAACGGCATGCTGTCGGAGATCCTCGTCGAGCGGGGCTGGAACACCTACATCACCGGCAAGTGGCACTTGTGCCCGGAGGCGGAGATGAACGTCGCCGCGCCGCGGCGGAACTGGCCGACCGGGCGCGGATTCGAGCGGTTTTACGGGTTTCTCGGCGCCGAGACCAACCAGTGGTATCCCGACCTGATCTACGACAACCACCCGACGGACCAGCCGGAGCCCCCGGAGGACGGCTACCACCTGACCGACGACCTCACCGACCGGGCACTCGGGTTCATCAAGGACGCCAAGATGCTGGCGCCGGACAAGCCGTTCTTCCTCTACTACGCACCTGGCGCCTGTCACGCTCCGCATCACGCGCCCCCGGAGTGGATCGCCAAGTTCCGCGGCCGCTTCGACATGGGCTACGAGGCGATCCGCGAGCAGACGCTCAACCGGCAGAAGGAAATGGGCATCGTCCCGCCGGAAACCGACCTCCCGCCGGTCAACCCGCTCGGCACCATGGAGTCGCACACCGACCCGGCCAAGCAGATGAACGAGTTCGACATGACCAGGCCGTGGGACTCCCTCTCGGCCGAGGAAAAGGCGCTTTTCAGCCGGATGGCCGAGGTCTACGCCGGGTTCCTGGCGCACGCCGACCACCACATCGGGCGGTTGCTCGACTACCTGGAGGAGACTGGCCAGCGGGACAACACGCTGGTCATCCTGGTGTCCGACAACGGCGCCTCCGGCGAGGGCGGCCCGAACGGCTCGGTCAACGAGAACAAGATGGCCAACGGCATCCAGGACGACATCGCCGAGAACCTGGCCAAGATGGACGACCTGGGCAGCCCGAAGACCTACAACCACTACCCGACCGGCTGGGCGATGGCGTTCAACACGCCGTTCAAGATGTGGAAACGGTACGAGTTCAACGGCGGCACCGCCGACCCGTGCGTCATCGCCTGGCCGAAGGGCATCAAGGCCCGCGGGCAGATCAGGCACCAGTACCACCACGCGATCGACATCCTGCCGACCATCCTCGACGTGCTCGACGTCGCGGTACCGACCGAGATCAAGGGCTACACCCAGTCGGCCCTGGACGGCGTTAGCATGCGCTACAGCTTCGACGACGCCAAGGCCAAAACGACCAGGAGCACCCAGTTCTACTCCATGCTCGGCTCGCGCAGCATCTGGCACGACGGCTGGAAGGCGGTCACCACGCACATCGGGGCGATGGGCTGGGGCGACTACGCCAATGACACCTGGGAGCTGTACAACACCGAGACAGACCGCTCGGAATGCCACGACCTAGCCGCTCAGCATCCGGACAAGCTCCGCGATCTGGTCAACCTGTGGTACGTGGAGGCCGGGGCTAACCAGGCGCTGCCGCTGGACGACCGCGGCCCGGTGGAGATACTCACCACGCCGCGCCCGATGCTCAGCCCGCCGCGCGAGAAGTACATCTACTACCCGGGTACCTCCGAGGTGCCTGAGTCGCAGGCCGTCAACGTGCGCAACCGGTCCTACTCGATCGGCGCGCTGGTCGACATCCCCGGCCCAGGCGCTGAGGGAGTGCTGTTCGCCCAGGGCTCCCGCTTCGGCGGCCACGCCCTGTACGTCAAGGACGGCAGGCTGCACTACGTCTACAACTTCGTCGGCAGCCTTGAGCAGCACGTCACCGCGACCAAGGACATCCCTGCCGGGGAGAACCTGATCCTGTCGGCCTCCTTCGGCAAGGACGGGGAGGATCCGACGGGAACCGCGACAGGGATGCTCTCCCTTTACCACGGCGACCAGAAGGTCGGCGAAGGGCGGATCAAGACCCAGCCGGGCAAGTTCTCCATCGCCGGCGAGGGCTTGTGCATCGGCCGCGACAGCGGCGAGGCGGTGACCGACGACTATCCCGGCACCTCGCCCTGGGCATTCACCGGCGGCAAGATCAACCGGGTGCAGGTCAACGTCAGCGGCAAGCCGTACGTCGACCTCGAACGCGAGGCCGTCGCGATGATGGCCAGGGAGTAAGCGCCGGTGAGCGAAACGCTGCCCGCCGCGCGGCCGGTGCCGCGCGGCGGGCCCGCGCAGGGCCCTGCCGCGCAGCCAGCCCCCCGGGCACCCAAGGGCATGACGTGGGTACCCGGCGGCCAGTTCCTGATGGGATCGGCCGACTTCTACCCGGAGGAGCGCCCGGTCCGCGAGGTCGCGGTGGACGGCTTCTGGATCGACACCCACCTGGTCACCGTGGCCGAGTTCCGCCGGTTCGCCGCCGCGACCGGCTACGTCACGGTCGCCGAGCGGCCGCTCGACCCCGCGCAGTACCCCGGCGCCGACCCGGCGCTGCTGAGCCCCGGCTCGCTGGCCTTCTTCCCTACCAGCGGGCCGGCTGACCTGCGGGATGTCTCCCAGTGGTGGCGGTACACCCCGGGTGCGAGCTGGCGGCACCCGGCCGGCCCTGGCAGCACCACGGGCGGCCTTGACCGGCACCCGGTCACCCATGTGGCGGCCGAGGACGCCGACGCCTACGCTGCCTGGGCGGGCAAGGAACTGCCGACGGAGGCCGAGTGGGAGTTCGCCGCCCGCGGCGGACTAGCCGGCGCGGTCTTCACCTGGGGCGACGACCCGGCCCCGCGCGGCCGGGTGATGGCCAACACGTGGACGGGCGAGTTTCCCTGGCAGAACTTGAAGCGGCCGGGCAAGCGCGGCACGTCCGCGGTCGGCGGTTTCCCGCCCAACGGGTACGGCCTGTTCGACATGGCGGGCAACGTCTGGGAGTGGACCAGCGACTACTTCGTCGCCGAGCGCCCGGCGGGCGGCTGCTGCGTCCCGCGTAACCCGCGGGTGACGTCGGCGGCCGGCAGCCTGGTGCCTGGCCAGCCCGGCGCGCATATACCGCGCCGGGTCATCAAGGGCGGCTCGCACCTGTGCGCGCCGAACTACTGCCTGCGTTACCGTCCCGCCGCCCGGCAGGGCGAGGCGGTGGACACCTCAACCGCGCACCTGGGGTTCCGCTGCGTGGTGCGGGCGCCTGCCGGTGCGGAAGGTAAGGAGTGAACCAGTGAGCGCTGGCGTCAGCGTTTTCCTCATCCTGGCGGGCGCGATCTTGCGCTTCGCCGTCACCTGGTCCCCGGACAACGTCAACCTGCAGGCCATCGGGGTCATCTTGATGATCGGCGGGGCTGCGGGCCTGATCGCGTCGGTGGTGCTGATGCAGATGCGCAGCCGCAACCGCCGTTCGGCGGAGGTCTTCGAGCAGCGCCGCTACATCGAGCCGCCGGTCTGACCAACACCGGCAGAGCCGCCCCTGGCGCGCCGGAACCGGGCGCGCGCCCGCCGCGCCCCCGGCACCGCCCGAGCAGGAGGCGGCCAGTGCGGGCGGCGCGCTCGCGCTGGCCCATCGCGGTGGTCGAGGTGGCGGCCGCGGTTGCCCTGGCGCTCGTGCTGCCGCGCTTCGAACGGGGCCACAACTGGCCCTGGTTCGTTCATTACGAGTCGGGGACCGCGCAGGCGACGCTCGCCGCGATCGCCGGCGGGATGATCACGCTGACCGGCTTCGTGCTGACGGCGGTCACCATCATCGTGCAGACCGTGCAAAGCCAGTCCCCCCGGCTGCTGCGGCTTCTCAACCGCACCGACGGGACGCCCGTGCTGTTCGGCACGTTCCTGGCCACCTCCACGTTCGCCCTGGCGGTGCTCGGCCAGGTCAAGCAGGACGCGGTGCCGAGCGTGTCGGTGACCATCTCGGAGGTGCTCGTCCTGGTCAGCACGTGCCTGTTCCTACGCCTGCTGGTGACCTTCCGCACTTCGCTCACCACTGGCGGCCTGGTCAGGACCGTGGGCCGCGAGCTTCGCCGGCTGGTCGACGTCACCTACCAAGAGGATTACGACCCCCAGGGCGACGCCGCCCATAGCCGCCCGGCCGCGGCGGCCCCGACCTGGCAGCTGACCCACAAGGGGCCGCCTGGGGTGTTCCAGGCATTCGACGAGCCAGCCGCGGTGCGCCTCGCGGCCGACGCCGGAGCGGAGATCCGCCTCGTCCCCGCGGTCGGTGACTTCATCGCCACCGGCGAGCCGCTGGCCACCGTGACCGGCCCGCCGCCGCCCGCGGAGGCGCTGGCCAAGGTCGTGCACGTCGGCCCTGTCCGCACCTTCGAGCAGGACCCGGCCTACGGCGTCCGGGTGATAGCCGACATCGCCATCAGGGCGCTGTCGCCGGCCGTGAACGATCCGACCAGCGCGGTCCAGGCCCTGGACCAGCTCGACGACGTGCTGCACCGGCTCGTCACCCGGTCGCTGGGCGACGGGCGGCTGTACGACGCGTCCGGGGTGGTCCGCGTCCGGTTCCCCGCGCCGCGCTGGGAGACGTTCGTCGCGCTGGCGGTCGACGAGATCCTGCTCTACGGAGCGGGCAGCCTGCAGGTGGCGCGCCGCCTGACTGCCCTGCTGACCGATCTGCAGGCGGCGGCGCCGCCCGCCCGGCGCGAGGTGGTCACGGTCCGGCTGGCCACGCTGCGCCGGATGGTCAGCCGGGCGATGCCCGATCCGGCGCTGGCCGCGGAAGCGACCGAGCCCGACCGGCAGGGCATCGGCTCACCCCGGCGGGACGGCTGACCCGGGGTGGGCCCAGCGGACGGCCGCGTCGAGGTTGGGGAACACCTGGCAGCCGTCGTCGCGCGCGAACGCGCTGCCCTCCCCGAGGGTGCCGGCGCGCCGCAGCAGCTGCGCGGCGCTCTTGTGCAGGTGGGCTAGCCCGACCCGGATGTGCCGGGCGCGCAGGTCGGCGATGACCGCGGCCAGCGCCTCGGCGCTGGTGACGTCGAGCTCGTCGCTGCCGTCGAGGTCGTCGGGAGCCTCACCCCGGGCGGGTGAGGCAGTCGGGCCGCATTTCTTCTTACAATCCCGCTCAAAGGCGCACGCCGCCAGCCAAGACGGAAACCAGGGGTGATACCCGATGTGCGCGCAGCTGAGCGTGGCCGAGCGACAGGCCATGGGGACCGGGGCGGCCGCCAGCACGCCCCCGTGGTCCCACCGCGGCTGGGTACCCGTCCAGGCCCGCCGCAGCCCGGTCGAGGTGCTGGCGAGCCAGGAATCTGACCGGCTACCCGACCTGGTGCCTGTCAGGCACGGCCGGATGATGATCTCGCCGTTCACCTTCTACCGCGGCGCCGCCGCGGTAATGGCCGAGGACCTGCGCGACACCCCGGTCGCGGGCCTGTCCGCGCAGCTGTGCGGGGACGCTCACCTGTCGAACTTCGGCGTGTTCGGCTCACCGGAGCGCCGGCTGGTCTTCGACCTCAACGACTTCGACGAGACCCTGCCAGGGCCGTTCGAGTACGACGTCAAGCGGATGGTGACCAGCTTCGTGATCGCGGCCCGCGACAACGGGTTCAGCCCGGCCGAGGCGAAGTCGCTCGCCCGCGAGGCGGCCGGCGCCTACCGGACCGCGGTGGCCGACTTCGCCGGGCTCAGCACGATGGACGTCTGGTACGCCAGCCTGGACGAGGACAAACTGCGGTCCGCGGTCCGCGGCGCCGTGGACACCCTCAGCAAGGCCGAGAAAAAGGCCAAGTCGGCCAAGGAGAAGAAGCTCGCCCGCAAGCGGGCCACGATGGCGAAGAAGGGCGCCAGGCGGGCCGCCAAGGCCGGCGAGAAGGCGCACAGCCGCGACAGCACGCAGGCGCTGTCCAAGCTGGGCGAACAGGTCGGCGGCAAGTACCGGATCGTCAGCCAGCCGCCGGTTGTCGTCCCGCTGCGGGAGCTGGCCTTCGAGCAGGCGCCCGAGTACACCCCCGAGCAGATCGAGCAGGCCATCCGGGAGCAGTTCGACGCGTACCGGGCCACCCTGCAGCCTGACCGGCGGCACCTGCTCGAGCAGTTCGAGATCGTGGACGCCGCCCGCAAGGTCGTGGGCGTCGGCAGCGTCGGCACCCGCGCCTACATCGTGCTGCTCCAGGGCAAGGACGCCGGCGACCCGCTGTTCCTGCAGATCAAAGAGGCGACTTCGTCGGTCCTCGAGGCTCACCTGCCGCGCAGCCGCTACCGGCAGCACGGCGCGCGGGTCGTCCAGGGCCAGCGGCTGATGCAGGCGGCCAGCGATATCTACCTCGGCTGGACCCGCGGTCCGCGCGGCCGGCACTTCTACTGGCGCCAGCTGCGGGACATGAAGGGGTCGGCCGAGATCGAGACGATGACGCCGGTCGGCCTGGCCGCCTACGCCCGTGCCTGCGGCTGGACGCTGGCCAGGGCGCACGCCCGGTCGGGCGACCCGGTCGCCATCGCCGCGTACCTGGGCGACGGCGACGACTTCGACCGCGCGGTGACCGACTTCGCCGTCCGCTACGCCGACCAGAACGAGCGCGACTACGCCGAGTTCGTCGCCGCGGTCAAGGCGGGCACGCTCACCGCCGCCGAGGGAATCTGAGGGCCCGGGACCGCGGTGCCCCGGGTGACGCTGTCCGTACCGCTGAATTTACCAGCGCCGCATGCGAATGTTTGCCGGGTATGCACCCGGTTCTCGCACGCTGTACCCCTATGTCACGGTTCGGCGGTAAAGACGAAGGTGCCATCCGGTTTTGCTGCCAGCGGACGGGTCTCCACCACGGCGTCGACATTGAGCGGGCCGTAAATGTGCGGGAACGGCAGCTCGGCGCCCGGCACGTCCTCGTAGCGGACCTCGGACCGCAGCAAGCCGGTGTCGATGACGAGCACGAGCAGATCGCCCGGCACGTCCCGGTAGAATTTATTCGCCGTCCTGGTCACCTGCGAGCGCTGGGAAGCGTGGATAAAACCCTCTTGCTGCAGGGTTTTGTCGACCGACGAACGTGTGTAGTCGCCGTCCGCCTGTGCGTGCTCCCAGTCTTCCCGGGTAGCGATGTGGTAAATGCGGCTCACGCCGGACACGTTACTTCAGCCGCCGTACTGGTAGCTGTCCAGGCCGGGAAAGACCGCCCGGCCAGCGCTCCCGGCGCGCCGGCCAACCATTGGGAGAACCCATACGTCTCCCACAGCCAAGGGCGCTACTGTTTGGTGGCTTCGCCACGCCGAACTCAACACCTTTCGTGCCCGATGGGTGCATTGCGGGGGAAGGAACCTGATTGTCATGACATCGCCGCGGCTTGATGTCACCGACCGGCTTGAGGTACCCATCGAGCCGGGCGGCACGGTCATCGCGATCAGCGACCTGCACCTTCCGCCTGAGCGGACCACGGTGTCCGGCCGCAGCTGCGAAGTCCTGGCCCGCAGGCTCGCCGCCGCGCCCGCGCCGCTGACCGTCATCCTGGCCGGCGACATCGTGGAGATGCTGGCCTACCCGGGCCGCTCCGCCGCCGAGGTGCTCGACGCGCACGACGACCTGTGCTCGGCGCTGGCCGCCGTCACCGGGCAGGGCGGCCAGGTCATCTACACCGTCGGCAACCACGACGGCGACCTCGCCTGGGACCTGAAGGCGGCGACCGCCGTCCGCGAGGCGACCGGCGCCCAGCTGTGCCTCGCCGCCGACCTGGTGTTCCCCGGCGGCAAGAAGGTCCGGGTTGAGCACGGCCACCAGGTGGACCCGTACAACTGCTTCCACGACCCGCGCAACCCGCTGGACACCCCGCTCGGCCACCACATCGTCCGCGAGGTCATCCCGAAGCTCGAGCGGATCGGCCGGGACTGGCTGACCGGCGCGCACGAGATGGCGGACCCGGCCGACTTCCCCTCGTTCCTCGCCTCCCGGCTCGTCTACCGCAAGCTGGTGCGCCACCTGTGGTGGGTCGTGCTGCTCCCTATCGCCGCGATCACCCTGGTGCTGCCCGCGCTGGCGCGGATCAGGGACCACTACCCGGACACGGGCCGCTGGCTGCACGACGGGGAGATCCTCGGCTACGGCGCGCTGGTCGACATCGCGATCATCGCGCTCGTCATCGCGATCGTGTCCCGGCGCGCCTGGACCTCGATCAGCGCCCTGGCCCTGGCGGGGCGCGGCTACAGCCAGAACTCCGCCGCCAGGGAGCGCTGCGACGCGCTCATCGCCGAGGGCTACGCCGGCTACCTGTCCGGGCACACCCACCACCCGGAACTGCACGCGCACGGCGACGGCTTCTACGGCAACACGGGCTCGTGCACCTCGGTTGTCGAGGCGATCGACACGATCTACGGCATGCCCCCCGTCTACCTGCGTACCCAGCAGCTGTCCTGGCTGGAGATGACCACCCAGGCGCCGCAGACGGCGGGCCACCGCCAGGGGCAGGGCCAGGGGCAGGGCCAGCACCAGGACCACGCGCCAGAACGGGCGCGGCTGACACTCCCCTGCCACGCGCAGCTCAAGTCGGCCCGGGTGGAGCTGCCAGGCGCGACCCGGTTCGAACGGTTCCTCATCCGTGCCCGCAACCCGCACGCGCAGGCCCCCAGGGCCGTCGCCCGCTGGCCCGAGGGACCTGACTGGCCCTCCGACGCCAGGCACATGAAGCACCGGCACCTCAGGAAGGCCAAAAAGATCCTCAACGACGCCTGCTAGGCCCGCAAACTACTACAGATTGTCGGACCCGCGCCCCACGCCATGCGGCCGCGGCCTTTAGACTGCGTGCGTGAGCAAACCCGCGGCCTTGGAGATTTCCGGCTTGGTCAAGCGGTACGGGCCGTCGACCGCCGTCGACGGACTGAGCCTGACCGCTCGGGCGGGCGAGGTCACGGCGATCCTGGGACCGAACGGCGCGGGCAAGACCACCACCGTCGAGGTCTGCGAGGGCTACCGGACCGCCGACGGCGGCACCGTGCGGGTGCTCGGCCTCGACCCGGTGCGCGACGCGGCCCTGCTCAAGCCGCGGGTCGGCGTCATGCTCCAGGCGGGCGGCTTCCCGCCCGCCGTTCCGGCCGGCGAGTACCTCAAAACGCTGAGTCGGTTCCATGTGAAACCACACGACACGGCGTGGCTCCTTGACATCGTGGGGCTTACCAGCCACGCGAAGACCCCTTACAAGCGGCTGTCCGGCGGCCAGCAGCAGCGCCTGTCGCTCGCCGCGGCCGTGCTCGGGCGTCCTGAGCTGGTCTTTCTCGACGAGCCGACGGCCGGCATGGACCCGCAGGCCAGGCATGCGACCTGGGACCTGGTCAGCGCGCTCAAACACGACGGGGTCAGCGTGATCCTCACCACGCACTTCATGGAGGAGGCCGAGCGGCTGGCCGACCACGTGATCATCATCGACCACGGCCGCTCCGTCGCCGACGGCGCTCCCGCCCAGCTCACCGGGTCGGCCGGGCAGCTGCGGTTTCGCGCCGAGGCGGGCCTCGACACTGACAGCCTGCTGTCGGCGCTGCCCGCGGGCAGCGCCGCCAAGGAATCGCCGGCCGGCCACTACCTGATCGAAACGCCGGGCGGGACCGTCAAGCCGGCCCTGCTCGCCGCCGTCACGGCCTGGTGCGCCGACTGCGGCGTGCTGCCGAGCAGCCTGCAGATCGAGTCGCGCACGCTCGAGGACGTCTTCCTCGAGCTGACAGGAAAGGACCTGAGGGGTTGACGAGCCAGCCGACCGCCGCGCAGGTTCCGGGAACACTGGTGTCAGGAAACCTGCCGCCAGGGACCTGGTCGCCCGCGCCTGGCGCGGCGCCGCTGCACCGGATGGTGGCCGCGCAGGCCGCCCAGGAAACCAGGCAGCTGCTGCGCAACGGCGAGCAGCTGACACTCACCCTGGTCATCCCCCTGCTGCTGCTGGCCGCGTTCAGCCTTGAGCCGCTGATCGACTTCGGCGGCGGTTACACCAGGATCGACTTCCTCGCCCCCGGCGTGATCGCGCTCGCCGTCATGTCGACGGCGTTCACCAGCCAGGCGATCGCCACCGGGTTCGAGCGGCGGTACGGGGTGCTCAAGCGGCTCGGCGCGACGCCGCTGTCGCGGGCCGGCCTGATCACCGCCAAGACCGTCACCGTGATCGGCGTGGAGCTGCTCCAGGCGGCCGTCATCTTGCTGGTCGCCCTGGCCCTCGGCTGGTCGCCCGACGCCCGCCCGTCCGCGGTCGTCGTCGTCCCGCTGCTGGTGCTGCTCGGCACCGCCGCCTTCAGCGGGTTCGCGCTGCTCCTGGCGGGCACGCTGCGGGCCGAGGCGACGCTCGCGGCCGCCAACCTCATCTACGTCGTGCTGCTCGGCATCGGCGGCGTGGTCTTCCCGCTCACCAAGTTCCCCCGGGGCGCCCGCCCGGTGCTCGAGCTGCTGCCCACCGGCGCCCTGTCCACCGGCCTGCGCAGCGTCCTCGCCAACGCGTCGGTGTTCCCGGTCAGGGACGTCGTCACGCTGGCGGTGTGGGCCGTCATCGGCGTCGTGCTCGCCGCCCGTTTCTTCCGGTGGGAATGAGGGCAGCGAGCGTCGCGGGCCGCGCACCGGGGCGCGGCCGGGCCGGGGCGGCCGCCGGGTGGGCGCCGACCGCGCTGCCCGCTGGCCTGATCCTGGCGGGCGCGGTGTCGGTGCAGTCCGGCGCGGGCATCGCGGACCGCCTGTTCAGCCAGCTCCCGCCCGCGGCGGTGACGACCCTGCGGCTGTGGTCGGCCGCGCTGATCATGCTCATCGTGGCGGGCCGGGCCACGGCCAGGGCACTGGCCGGCCTGGCCGAGCGGCGCGGCTGGGCGGACGGTGTCATCACGCTCTCGTTCGGTATCGCGCTCGGGTTCATGAACTTCGCGATTTACCAGGCCTTCGCGCGCATCCCGCTCGGTATCGCGGTCACCATCGAATTCCTCGGGCCGCTGGCCGTCACGGTCACCGGCACGCTGCGCGGCGCGCCAGGCGGCCGGCACCGCGGGGCGGCCGGCCTCGGCTACGCGGCCCTCGCCGCGGCCGGCGTGCTGCTGCTCGCGGGCACCGTCGGCGGAACGCGGCTCAACTGGGCCGGCGTCGCCTGGGCGGCTGCGGCCGGCGCCGCCTGGGCCGCCTACATCCTCGGCTCCAAGTCGGCCGGCCAGCGCATGCCGGGCGCGTCCGGCCTGGTCATCGCCATGTGCGTGGCCGCTGTCGCCGTCACAGGACCGGGGCTGGCGGTGGGTATGCCCGCGATGTTCCGCCCGTCGCTGCTCGCGCTCGGCGCCTGCATCGGCCTGCTGTCTTCTGTCATCCCCTACTGGCTTGAGCTCGAGGCGCTGCGCCGGATACCGACCAGCCTGTTCGGCGTATGGATGTCGGTCCAGCCCGCGGTGGCGGCGCTGATCGGCCTGGCCGTGCTCAGCCAGCACTTGTCGGCGCCGGACTGGGCCGGGATCGCCTGCGTGGTCGCGGCGTCGGCCGGCGCGGCGGCCACCGCCCGCCCGCCGGCCGCCGGCACTGTCGCGGCCGCCGGCACTGTCGCGGCCGCCGGCACTGTCGCGGCTGACACTGCCCCAGCCAAGAACGGAGCGTTAGCATAGTGCGCGTGCTGTTGAGACTCACCAACCTGGTGTGGCGGCCGACGACGGAGGCGCTGCGCGGCTGGGCCCTCGCGTCGGTGATCGCCAACGCGGTGATCATCTCCACTGGTGAGGCCGTGCGCCTGTCGTCCTCGGGCCTCGGCTGCCCGGACTGGCCCAGTTGCACCAAGAGCAGCGCGGTAGCGGCCCACTCAGTCGGCCAGACGACGCTCAACAGCTGGATCGAGTTCGGTAACCGGCTGCTCAACTTCCCGCTGGTCGCGATCGCCGGGCTGACGTTCATCGCCTTCCTGCGGTACTACCAGCTCCACGGCCGGACCAGGAAAGACCTGGTACGGCTGTCGGCGGTGCTGCCGCTCGGCGTGGTCGCCCAGGCCGTCCTCGGCGGCATCGTGGTGCTGACCAGGCTGAACCCGGCCCTGGTCTCCGCGCACTTCCTGCTGTCGGCGGCGGTCATCCTCACCGCCGCCGTGGTGCTGCACGCACGAGCGGCCGCCTTGGCCGCCGCCGCGTCTGGCGGCCCCGCGCCCCGGCCGGTCCGCACCGACCTGCGCGTGCTCGCCGGGGTGCTGTCCGGCGTCACCGCGCTGATGCTGGCCGCGGGCACGGTGGTGACCGGGACCGGGCCGCTGGCGGGGACTACGATCGACTCCCGTGGGCACCGGACGACCGTGCCCCGGTTCCACTTCTCGCTTGAGTCCGTCACCCAGCTGCACGCGGACATCGGCTGGTTCATCGGCGCGCTGGCGGTCGCGCTGGTGATCGGGCTGCGCTACGCGGGCGGGTCCCGGCGCACCGTGCGCCTCGGCTGGACGGTGCTCGGCGGCCTCGGCGTGCAGGGCGTGATCGGCTACGTGCAGTACTTCAACCACCTGCCAGCAGGCCTGGTCTGGGTGCACGTGGCCACCGCGGTAACCCTGTGGATCTTCGTGCTGCAGCTGTATTTGTCGACCGGGACCAATGTGCCCTCCGCGGCCAGGGCACCCGGCGGGGCGGCTCAGTCAGCCGCGGCGGCCGGCGCGGGCGAGCCTGATCCCGCGCCGGCGGTAAAAACCCCAATCTTATAGTCTTAAATCCATGACCGAAGGTCGGCACTCCGTCTCGCTGATTTCCCCGCTCGCCACCGCGGGACGGGCGGACGAGGTGGAGCAGCGGGTGAGCCAGGCGATCCAGCTCGGCCTGTTCGCCGACGGGGAGCAGCTGCCGCCCGAGACCGAGTTCGCCGCGCAGCTCGGCGTGTCCGCGATGACCTTGCGGGAGGCCCTGGCCACCCTGCGCCAGCAGGGCCTCGTGGAGACGCGGCGCGGGCGGACCGGCGGCACGTTCGTGCGGCGGCCGGCGGCGCCGGCCGTGGGCGTGCTGCGCGAACGGCTGCGCGGCATGACCACCAGCGCGCTGCGCGACCTGGTGGACGAGCAGTTCGCGGTCTCGGGCGCCGCCGCGCGCCTGGCCGCCGCCCGGGCCTCGGCCGCCAGCGTGCGGCGGCTGCGGAGGCTGGCCAGCCAGCTGTCGTGCGCTGTGACCCTCGGATCGCAGATCCGGGCCGACAGCCGGTTCCACATCGAGGTCGCGATCGCCGCCCAGTCCGAACGGCTGACCAGGCTCGAGGTGGGACTGCAGACTCAGCTCGCCGAGCCGCTGTGGCTGCCGCCCGACGCCTCCTGGACGGTGGACGGCGCGGAGCCGCTCGACCCGGTGGCCGCGGCCGGCGAGCACGCGGCGATCGCGGACGCGATCGCCGCCGAGGACGGCGCCCTGGCCCGGCTGCTGGCCGAACGGCACGTGGAGCGGAACCTGCGGCGGCTCACCGCGCTGCGGCTCGCCATGGCCCAGGGCTGAGTGGATAACCTGACCGGGCCGGCCGCGCAAGTACGGGCGGCGCTCGAGGAGATCTTCACCGCCGTCTCCGCGATCGGCGACGCGTTCGCCGCCCACCGTGACGGCTGTCTCGCGTCGGGGACCGCGCTCACCCCCGACCGGCTGGCAGGCCTCCGCGAGGTTATCTGGCAGCAGCTCGGAATGCTGCCCGCCGCCGACGGCGCCGGGGTGGTGGCCGCGTCCGGCGTGGTGGCCGGCAAGCAGCGGCACCTGGAGTGGTGGCAGCGGACCGGTGCCGCGCCCGGCGGCCAGGACGGCTACGCGCGGATCCGCCTGAACCTCGACCCCGAGTCCATCGACCTGTACGACTACCTCGAGATGGACTGGTTCACGGTCCCGCGTGACGAGGGGCGGCGCTCCGTCTACGGCCCTCAGTTCGACTTCTCCGGGGCCGACCGGTACGTGCTCACGCTGACCGTCCCCGTCTTCGGCGGCGCGGCGCCTGACCGGGGGCAGTCCAGACGCGGGGTGCCGCCGCCCAGGACTTCCGGCGGGCGGGTGTTCCTCGGCGTCGCCGGCACGGACATCCGCATGTCGCACCTGGAGCCCTCGTTGCTCGCGATCCTGCGCACCGTGCCGGCGCCCGCCGTCTTGGTGACCGCCGAGCGCCGGGTGGTGGCCGCGAACACGCCGCGGTGGATTTCCGGTACCCGCCTGGACCGGCTGCCGTCGTCTGGCGACGGCGTCTTCGGCGCGGTGACCGGCATCGGCGCGGACAGCGGCTGGGTGCTCGCGACCGCGTTACGTCTGGGGAACCGCGGTGTCCAGGTTGCCGGTGTCCAGGTTGCCGGTGTTCACGCGGCCGGTGTCCAGGCGGCCGGCGCCCAGGTGGCCGAGGAAGTCGTCGGCGGTGAGCTTGCCGCCGCCGACGGCCTCGTAGAGCGCGTCAAGGTCGGGGTAACCGAGGCGGCGGGCGGCGCTGAAGGCCGATCCGTCGTCTTCGAGGTCGCGCAGGTCACCGCGAGGCCCGGCGCCCGGCCCGCCGCCGGTGTCGGCCAGCGCCTGCGCGACCGCGGCGCGGCCGAGGGCCGCCGCCTCCTCGGCCCTGCGGCTGGCCAGCGCGGCCTTGAGATGCGCCTGGGCATGGCCGCTGTGCGCCGCCGCCAGCCACGAGTCCGGCGGATCGGCGTACGGCCCGGTGATCAGGTCGACCACCTGGCCGTGGTCGAGGCGGTTCTCCATCGGCTTGCGCATCCCGTTGACGAGCACGCCGACAGCGCTGCCCGCGGTCGCCGCTGAGACCGCGTAGGCGAAGTCGACCGCCGTCGAGTCCGCGGGCAGCTTCACCGGCACCCCGGCCGGGGTGAACACCACCATGCCGGCGCCGCTCAGGTCGGCGCGGAGCCCGTCGAGGAAATCGCCCGGCGCCGCCAGCGGCTGCCAGGCCAGCAGCCGGTCAAGCCAGTCGAGGTCGGCCTGCCTGGCCAGGTCGGCACTCACCCGGCCGTCCTTGCCGCCCGCTTCGCGGATCCGCGCGGCCACCCCGTAGGTGGCCACCGCGTCCATCGCCGGAGTCCTGATCAGCACGCCAACCGCCTCGCCGCCGACCATGACCGCCGTGTGCAGGGAGCGGTACATGTTGTACTTGGGCATGCTGATGTAGTCGCGGAAGCGGTCGTCGACCGGGTTCCAGCGGCCGTGCAGCACGCCGAGCGCGACGTAGCAGTCCGCCTCCGCCCCGTCCGCGACGACCACCACGCGGGCCGCGTCCACGGGTCGCAGCGACTGCCCGTCCGGGTCGCCGGCCAGGCCCGGCAGGCTGCGGTAGATGGAGAACAGGTGCCGCGCGCGGGCCGAGACCTGCGCCTTGACCCCCGCCGCGGCCAGCTCGGCCCGCATCCCCTCGATCAGCCCGCCCAGCGCCTCACGCCGGCCCGCTTCGGTCTGCCGGACAAGCGCGAGCACCCGCTCGTGCGCCTCGGGAGCGAGGTTGGCGAACGCCAGGTCCTCCATCTCCCGCTGGTAGTCGTAAAGCCCCAGACGCTGCGCGAACGGCACCAGCAGTTCCATCGACGCCCGCGCGATCCGCTCGCGCTTCTCCCGCTTGGGGTGATGGGCCAGGGTCCGCAGGTTGTGCACCCGGTCGGCGAGCTTGATGACCAGCACCCGCAGGTCGATCGACGCGGCCAGGATCATCTTGCGGAATGTCTCCGCTTCGGCGTGATCGCCCCACTTGGACCCGTCCAGCTTGGTGACCCCGTCGACGAGGACGGCGACCTCCGCGCCGAACTCCGCCTTCACCTCCCCGATGGTCAGTCCGGTGTCCTCCACCGTGTCGTGCAGCAGCGCCGCCACCAGCGTGGTGGTATCCATCCCGATGTCCGCCAGCAGGATCGCGACCGCGAGCGGGTGGGTGATGTAAGGCGCGCCCGACTTGCGCACCTGGCCGTCATGCCAGTGATCGGCGACGGCGTACGCGCGGCGGAGCAAGGCGGCGTCGGCACCGGGAAAGACCCGCCGGTGCGCGGCGACAAGCGGCAGCACCGCGTCCGCCGCCAGGTTCCCCTCGGGGGAGGCGCCGCCCCCGAACGCGGCCAGCCGCCGGGCTGCAGCCACCGGCACGTCCCATCGTCGCAATCGGATGTTCACCCGCTGCGACAGACACTAGCCGTTACCCGGACCCCGCGCGTGAGCCTTGTGACCCTTGTGACTTTGTGGTGACCGTTCCTGGTGAACCTCGTATTTATCTCCTCGCGAACCCCGCATTTATGCGGGATCGCACCCCCGCCCCAATCGGCTAGGTTCGGACCTATGGGACTTTTCTCGCATCACCACGCGCGGGACGCTTACGACCAGGTGTACGGCGGCGGGCGTCCGCCGCACGAGGTCACCCACGAGCTCCTGGCGGGCGCGGCCGCTTTCGAGGCCATGCGCATGTTCGAGCACCACCGGGAGCGCGAAGGCATCCCCGAGCACCACGAACTGGCCAAGGAACTGCTGGCCGGGTTCGTGGGCGCGGAGATCGACAAGCACTTCGAGAACGACCGCTACCGCCACCTGAACCGCCACGAGGCCAGACGGCTCGCCCGCGAGCAGGCCGACTACCTCTACCAGCAGCAGTACGGCGCCCGCTGGTAGGTGCGGTGTCCCTTCCCCGGCCCGCACTTTCCGCGCCCGCTGGTCCGCCCGCTGGTCCGCCCGCCTGTGACCCGCACTCCCCGCCAGTCTTGACCGGCAACGCCTGAGGCGCTTCGCGCTTCTTGCTGTTATCAGCAGGAAACCCTTTCGGGGTCCTTTTTCTCCGAAGGCCGGCCGCCCCCTAGCGCTTTGCTGAGCGCCAGGGTGTCTTGGCGCCGAGCCGGGCCGGGTCGAGCCCGGACCAGCGGTGCCCGCTGCTGAAGAACCTCGTGCCGGCGAGCAGGGTCACCGTCGGCTTGGTAAACAGGAACACCACCACGACGTCGATCAGCGTGGTCAGGCCGAGGGTGTAGGCGAAGCCCTGCACGTCGCCGGTTGCGAAGTGGTACAGCAAGCCCGCGGCGAGGAACGAGACGGTGTCGGACACCAGGATCGTGCGCCGTGCGCGCTTCCAGCCGCTCTCGGTGGCCGGGCGCAGCGCTTTGCCGTCGCGCACCGCGTCGCGCAGCCGTTCGAAGTACACGATGAACGAGTCTGCCGTGATGCCGATCGCCACCACGAGCCCGGCGATGGCCGACAGCGTCATGGTGAACTCCTGGCCCTTGCTGAGCAGGACCACGGACAGGTAGGCGAGGAGCGCCGCGAGCAGCAAGCTGGAGACCGCCACCAGCCCGAGCCCCCGGTAGTAGGCGAACAGGTAGGCCGCCACCAGGGCCAGCCCGATGACGCCGGAGACCATACCGCCGACCAGCGAGGCATGGCCGAGCTGGGCGGAGACGGTGCTCACGGTCAGCGGCTGGAAGTCGAGCGGCAGCGAGCCGTACTTGAGCGCGTCCGCGAGGCCGGTCGCCTGCGCCTGGGTGAAACCGGTGCTCCCGCCTCCGGTGACCTCCACGTTGCCCGCGGTGATGGGCTCAGCGGTCGCCTCGACTGAGGTCACGTTGCCGTCGAGGACCACCGCGGTCGAGTCGAGCACCCGGTCGTCCTGGCTGCCGCCGTTGGAGCCGGCGTAGTACGAGTTGTACTGGCTGGTGGTGAGCGTCGCGAACTTCGAGGTGGCGCTGCCGTTGAGCGACAGGTTCACCACCCACTGAGCGCTGTTCTGCTGCAGCCCGGCGTTGACTGAGGTAATGTCACCGCCCACGTAGACGGCCTGGCCAAGTACATACTTAGCGCCGCGCGCGTCGCAGGAGACGATCTGGCCGCTGAGGTCGTTCCACTGGTCTCCCTGCAGTGAGTAGCCGACGGTCTTCTGCCAGCTCGGGTTGACCGTACTGGCGTCGTGACTTGGCTGGCACACCTCCTGGTCGAATAGCTTCATGGTGGCGGAGTTGACGAGGGTCGGGTCACCGTAGCTGTCCGGGTTCGCGCTCGCCGCTGATGGAGGGACGTACGGCGCCTCGAGGTAAACCGGCCGGACGCTCATCTGCGACGTATGGCTCACCAGGTTGACGACGCCGTACGACGGCTTGCCCGGCACGGTGACGGCGATCATGTCGCTGCCCTGCTGCTGCACCTGGGCCCCGGAGCTGCCGGTGTGGTCGACCCGGGACTGCAGAACCGAGATCGCCTGCTGCATCTCGCCGCTGGCAGGCGGCTTGCCGTCGTGCGTGTCCGCTTTCAGCACCACCTGGGTGCCGCCGGACAGGTCGAGTCCCAGACCGACTTTGAACTGCTGCTGCCACTTACCAGGGCTGAGGGTCTCGTTGCCGAGGACCGAGATCAGCATGATCACGACGATGGCGCCCAGCGCGACCAGCGCCCGGACCGACCTTGAACTGCTTCTACTTGAGGGTCCCACTTTTCCCCTTGTCTGATGACGTCGTATGCGCGGACGCGCTCGACAGCCGTTCAACGAAGGCTGCGGGCGTCCGGTGCCAGCTGTCGCGAGCGCAACTCAAGTCGCGCCAAC
>DASYAD010000047.1:0-18380 GCA_036501515.1 Trebonia sp.
ACCAGGCGCACCCGCAGGTCACCGACCTGCAGCCCGTCAGGCAGCAGGTCGCTGGGCAGGCACCGCGCGGCCGCCCAGTCGCGCAGCCACCGGCGAGAATGATCCAGCAGCGGCCGGTCGTTGTCCAGCAAGATGTACTCGCCGCTGCCGACCACGCCCCAGTCGATCAGACGGGCCACCATCGTCCCCAGTCCGGCGCCGACCTCCAGCACCCGGGGCGCACCCGCGGGCATGAGACGGCGCAACTCGGCCAGCACGTGCCCGTTGAGCGCCCGGTCGTCCACGGTCGTCTTCGCGGCCAGGTAACGGGCGTAGCCGGCGGTCACCGGGCCTTCGTCGGAGCTCGTCACCGCTTCTCGGCCACCATCGCGAACTTGCGCACGCGCCCGCCGCCGAGCCAGTCAGTCCACAGCTGATGGGCCGCGATGAGCTCGGCGGTGGCCCGCTCCCCGATCTGGCCGGCGATCTGACCCGAGTCAGCCCGGTACGACCGAAGCAGCGCGGCCGCCACCGCGTAGTGGGCCGAGGTGCACTCCTGCTGCCAGGTCACCGCCAGTCCCGCGTTGCGCAGCACGTCCGTCAATGTCGCCTGCTCGACGGGCCAGACCGTATCGGCCGCGGGCATCAGGGACCGCTCCTGCCGGGTGAGCGGCCGGCCTTCCTCGACCGTGAAAGCGAACCGCCCGCCCGGCTCCAGTGCACGCGCAACTCCCCCCACCAGGGCCTCCTTGTCGCGGAAGGCCAGCATTGTCTCCAGCAGGAGCACCACCTCGAAGCGGCCAGCGGGCAGCGGCGGGAGACGAGCCTGCTCGAAGCGGCAGGGGAGCTCCCCGGCCAGCTGCCGGGCGGTGGCCAGCGCACTGGCGGACTGATCAACACCCAGGTAGCGGCAGCCCGACTCCGCCGTGATCATCCGGCCGGGGCCGGCCACTCCGCAGCACAGATCGAGCACGGGGACACCCGGGCCGACCCGGGCCCGGTGAGCCAGCCTGCGGATCTCGGCTGCCCGCATGAAGCTCTCCTGGCCCACGTACTCACCCGCGGGGTAGGCGGCCGCCCGCGCCTGCCCCGGCGTCGGCGGCAACCGTGTTCGTCGATCATGCCTCATGTCAGATCCCGTACTGCGTCCGGAACGGCGGGTGACACCCCGCCCGGCAGAACCATCTCCCGGGCCGCGCCGCGCCCAGTCGAGCGGACACAGGGCCGGCTCGGCGCGGCAGGCGCTATGGGAGACCATGAAATCATGCGGGTTCACGTCATCGTCCCTGAGGGATTCGACAACCCCGGCCAGCCTACCGGCGGCAACGTCTACGACCGGCGGGTCTGCGCTGGACTTTCCGAGGCCGGCTGGGAGGTCCTGATCGCGACCGTCGCCGCGGCATGGCCGGCCCGCGGTTCTGGCGCCCGCGCCGACCTGGCCCGCGTCGTTTCCGCCATTCCCGACGGTGAGACCGTCCTGATCGACGGGCTCCTCGCCTCGCCGGCCGCCGCGCAGCTGCTGCCGCACACCGGGCGGATACGAATAACGGTGCTGCTGCACATGCCGCTGGCCGCCGGCGCCGGCACACGCCACGATGCCGTTGCCGAGCGCTCTGAACGGGCCGTGCTCCACGCGGCTACGGGCGTGGTCGTCACCAGCGACTGGACCCGTCGGCAGGTCCTGACCCGGTACCCGGTCCCGGCCCGCCGGGTACGCGTCGCCCGGCCGGGCGCCGACCGGGTCGCTGCCCCGGCCCGGCCCGTCCGCGGCCACCTGCTGTGCGTCGGGGTCCTGGGGCGCCACAAGGGACAGGATCTCCTCATCGAGGCGCTCGCCGGCCTCGCTGACCGGGACTGGCACTGCGTGCTGGCCGGCTCGCTCGACCGCGACCCGGATTTCGTCGAACACCTGCGGACCCGTGTCACGCGTCTCGGCTACGACCATCGCGTCCGGCTCAGCGGCGTCCTGACCGGCGCGGCGCTCAGTCACGCATACACCACCGCCGACCTGCTCGCCGCGCCGTCGCGCTCGGAGACCTACGGCATGGCCGTCACCGAAGCGCTCGCCCACGGCCTGCCCGTCATCGCCGCCGCCGTCGGCGGGCTGCCGGAAGCGTTCGCACCCGCCGCCGACGGCACCGGCCCCGGCCAGCTGATTCCGCCCGGCGACCCGGTTGCCCTCGCCGCCGCGCTCAGGCACTGGCTGGACGATGAAGGCCACCGGTACCGGCTGCGGGCCGCCGTACGACAGCGGCAGTCGACCCTGCGCGGCTGGGAACAGACCACGCAGGAGATAGCCAGCGCACTGACTGCCTGCGCGCGCGGCAAGCCTGTGCCGCCCGCAGTGAGCCAGCGATCAGGATGAAGGAGAGGCCCGTCCGATGACATTCAGAACCGAGAGCCGGATAAAAGTCGCCGGCAGTGTGCCTGAGGTGTGGGCGTATGTCTCTGACGTGGGACGCTGGCAGGAGTGGGCGCCGACGGTCCTCGAATGCCGGGTTCGAGGAGGAGGGCCGCTTCAGCCTGGCTCGCAGCTGGATCAGCGGGCGAAGGGGATACTCGGGCTGACTCACGGCCGGAGCCAGCGGGTGACCGCGGTTGAGGCGCCGCAGTCGGTGGCGTTCGCCGGGCCAATGGGTACTTCCGCGGCCCGCTGGGGAATGAAGCTTGAACTGGCGGACGACAGGCAGACCGACGCCACGATGTGGATCGAGGTCGATCTCGCGGGCATCATGCGCGCGCTCCCCGGCCGCATTCTCAAAGGCAGAGTTCAGCGCGTAAGCGATCGCGAGATGGCAGCGATCAAGGCTGCGGTCGAGTCCGCTACGCCGGGAGGCGCGGAGTCCTAGACCGGGGGCGCGCGGTTCTAGGACGCGACCGAGATCGAGGAGCACACAGTGAGTCAGATCGACCGTACGCGAGAGCACTTGATCGAGACATACCGTAAGAAGGCGAAGCACTACGACATCACCTCCCGGCTCTATCCCGCACCTGGCTACCCCAGCCCGGCACAGCGACTCCGGGCCGTACGAGCGCTCGGCCTGCGCGCGGGCGACAGCGTGATCGACATGGCGTGCGGCACAGGTCTGAACTTCCCGCTGATTGAGGAAGTGATCGGTCCCGGCGGCCGGATCACCGGCGTCGACCTGACCGATGCGATGCTCGCCCAGGCCCAGCGTCGGATAGCGACGAACGGGTGGCGCAATATCGGCCTCGTGCAAGCCAACGCGGCCGACTTCGACTTCCCCGCCGGGATCGATGCGATCCTGTCCACGTATGCCCTGTCGCAGGTGCCCGAGTGCGCGAAGGTCATCGCCCGCGGCGCCGCGGCCCTGTCCCCTGGCGGGTGCCTGGTCGTGCTCGATCTCAAGATCCCGGACAGCACCCCAGGCTGGCTAACACAGCTCGGAACCGCAGTTGTGCGGCCGTTCGCCTCCGTCGATGAGTGGATCATGCGCCGTCCGTGGGAGGCGATTCGCGTAGCCATGCAGGAAGAGCTGGCCGATCCATCGTGGACCGAGTTGTTCTTCGGCACCGCATTCCTCGCTACCGCGTCACGTGGCCGGCCTGCGCCTGTGGACACTGGTCAGTGAACAGGACGGTTCCCGGCTGAGGAGGCGGCGCGGGTGACCCGGGTACGGCCGGCCGCCTGGCTGATGGCCTCGGTCGCGCTGTTCCTGCTGGCCGTGGCCGGTTATGCCCTGCTCGTCCGCGCGTTCCCGCAGTACTACTGGAAGCAGATCGACACGGCCGTCTACCGAGATGGCGGTGTCGCCGTGCGGAACCAGCCCGCGATGCTCTACGCGCTGAGGCTCGGCCCGGCGAAGCTGCCGTTCACGTACGCGCCGTTCGCCGCGCTCCTGTTCGCAGCGGGCAGCGGCGCGTCGTTCGTGACCTGGCAGGCCGGGCTGGCGGTGCTGACGATCGGGCTGCTGCCGGTCGTGGCGTACCTTTCGCTGGGACTCGCCGGGCGGCCCGCCGGCCTCGGCAGGGCGGCGGCGGCGTTGACGACCGCCGCAGTGGGCCTCTGGCTCGAACCGGTTGCCATGACACTGCTCTTCGGGCAGGTCAACCTCGTACTGCTGGCACTGGTGGTGTGCGATCTCGCGCTGCCGGACCGCGTCAAGGGCAAGGGCATCGGGATCGGGCTGGCGGCGGGGATCAAGCTCACGCCGTTGCTGTTCATTCCGTACCTGCTGTTCACGCGGCGAGTGAAGGCCGCGGCGGTCAGCGCGCTGACCTTCGCGGTCACGGTAGGACTTGGGTTCGCGCTGCTGCCGCGTGCCTCCGCGGTCTACTGGAGCGGCCAGCTCTTCCGGCCGAGCAGCTACTTTCACCTGGATAACCAGTCGCTTAACGGCGTCATACTGCGCCTCACGCAGGCCGGGCCCGGCGCGCACGCGTACTGGCTGGTCGCGGCCGTCGTCGTCGGCATCGCCGGGCTCACCGCCTCGGTACTGGCGAGCCGTCGCGGCCACGAGCTACTCGGCCTGGTTGCGTGCGCCGCGACCGGCCTGCTGGTGTCCCCGGTCAGCTGGTCGCACCACTACGTTTACGTGGTGCCGGCCCTTGTCCTGGCCGCGTACGGGCCACGGTGCCCCGGCTACCGGATCCTCGGCGCCGCGCTGGTGGCGGGTTTGTTCGGCTACTACCCAACGGCCCGGATGCTGCCGCGCGGGCTGCTGTTCCTGGCCCCGAACCGGGGCAACGACGGCACTCTCGAGTTCTCCTGGCGTGGCCTGGAACTGATCGCCGGCAACTACTACGTGCTCACCCTGCTCGGGTTTACCGCGGCCACCGCATGCGCTCTGCTGCTTACCCGTAAGCGAAACGCAAGACGCCCCGGCCGGCCCGTAGCGGGCCGGCCGGGGCGCTTGCTCTCCCGGGTGAAGCGGTTAGCGGCGCAGGGCGACCGCCGAGCCGGCCGAGCCCGCTGACGTCGCCGAAGCGGCGGCGGTGGTCGGGTTCGGCACCGGCAGCGGCTTGCAGGTGACGTCCCACTCGGCGTTGTTCTTGCGCGGCGGCGTCTTGCCGGTCTCCAGGTAACTGGCGATCGCGTCATCGACGCAGAGGTTCCCGAACAGGGAGTCCGCGTGCGTGGTGCCGCCGGGCTCGGCCAGCAGCACCGAGTTCGGGAACAGCTTGCGGACTTCGAGGCTGCCTTCGAACGGCGTCGCCGCGTCGAGCGTCTCGTCGATGAGCAGGGCGCTGTGGATCGCGTAAGCGCTGCCGTGCGAGGCGACCCGCACCGGCTGCTGCGCCGGGGCCGGCCAGTTCAGGCAGGGTGCGTTGTACCAGGCGTTGTCCCACGTCTCGAACGGGGCGATGCGGTTCACGGCGGTGTTGTCCCGCTGCCAGACGTGCCAGCTGGCCGGCCACTGGACGTCGGTGCACTGAACCGCGTTGTACACGGCGAACTCGTTGTCGTCGCCGGGTGTGTCGGTCTGCTTGTACAGGGTCACCAGGTTCGCGGCCGCGGCCGTGCTGTGCGTGTTCTCCCAGTCGGCGAAGGCACTGCCGAGCTGCAGCCAGGTCTCCTGGTAGTAGCCGGCCTCAAGGAAGATATCGGTCCATTCGTCCGGCCCCACGACCCCGTTGATCGGCGTCTTGGCGAGCGTCTTCAGCTCCGCGTACCAGCGCTTGCTGACCGCCGCTTCGGTGGCGCCGAGGTGGTACACGCTGTTGTACTTCGCCAGCCAGCCGAACCAGATGTTGATGTTGCGGTTGAACGCGACGTCCTGGTTGAGGTTGGCTTTGTACCAGATGTTCTGCGGGTCAACGTTGCTGTCGAGGATCAGCTGGTTGAGCGTGTGCGGGTACAGCGTCGCGTAGACCTGGCCCAGGTAGGTGCCGTAGGAGAAGCCGTAGTAGCTCATCTTCCCCTGCGGGCCGACCAGGGACTGCCTGATGCTGTTCATGTCCTTGGCCGAGTCGACCGTGGTCATGTTGTCGAGCAGCGCGCTCTGGGCGCTGCTCTTGGACGCGCAGGCCTGGTCGTAGCCGTTGCTGCGGGTGAGCCAGTAGCTGAGCAGCGCCTTGGTAGCCGGGTCGTAGCTCTCGCGGTCGCCGGAGAAGTAGTTCGGCTCGCAGGAGATGGCCGGAACGCTGCTGCCGACGCCGCGCGGGTCGAAGCCGATCCAGTCGTAGTCGGCCGCCGCCGCACTCAGGTTGTCCGCCTTGAGCTGGGCGACCAGGAACACGTTGAGGTCAAGGCCGGAGCCGCCGGGGCCACCGGGGTTGGTGAGGATGATGCCCCGGTAGTTCTTGGCGTTCGAGCTGTGCGCGATCTTCGACACCGCGATCTTGATCTTCGGGCCCGACGGGTCGCTGTAGTTCAGCGGCACCGACAGGAACCCGCACTTGGCGCCGGCCGAGGCCAGATCCGATTCCGAGCAGGTGCCCCAGGTAATGGACGCCGCCTGTGCGCTTACGGTCTGCGCGACGGTGCCTTCCTGGGTTGTCGCGGCGGACGACGCGGCCGGGGCGATGAACCCGAGCCCGGCCCCCACTACAACCGCTGCGATCGCAACGGCAACTTTCCGCATGAATGGTCCCCCTTGACGCTTTGCGGTCACTTCCGTAACAGGAACAGACATGAAACACAGGTAAAGCTAGAAATCCCGCCTCAAAGCTGTCGCATTGGCTGGCGAACATCAACAGCCGAAAGGATGCGTTGCCAAATTGTTATCCGCTTTGCAGCGAGTCATTATCTTGACATGTCTGCGGTCGCGGGGATTTGCACAGCTGGCCTGTTCAAATGCCATTCCTGCATTGCCGACTGGGTTTCACGGGGAACTTCCGGCCGCCCGGGAATTCCGCAAAGCAGACAAACTCCGAACATTCGCCCATGAGGCGGAGAACGGGATCTCTGACGTCAGGCCTCTCTGTGGTTTCACGATCTCGGGATGGGAGTAAGCCGCCCTCGTTCGGGAAAAGAGTTTTGATTATCCCGAACGGGAGCGGCTTACCCCGGCCGCCGCCCGCGCTCCCGGCGGCCGGGCTCAGCCGAGGTCGAGCACCGGCTCCGGGTACTTGAGCTGCCTGCGCTGGGTGGCGGGCAGCTTCCACGGCGTGTGAATGACGGGCGCGGCCAGGCCCGCCAGCTCGGGCACGTGCCGGCGGACGTACTCGCCGTCGTGGTCGAACCTGGTCGCCTGGCGCAGCGGGTTCATCACCCGGTTGGGCTGCGGGTTGTTGCCGGTGCCCGCGACCCACTGCCAGTTGCCCGCGTTGTTGGCCACGTCGGCGTCGGCCAGCAGCGCGGCGAAGTGCCTGTACCCGTGCCGCCAGTCGATGCCGAGGGTCCTGACCAGGAACGAGGCGGTGATCATGCGCGCCCGGTTGTGCATGAACCCTTCGGCCGCGAGCTGCCGCATGCCCGCGTCGACGACCGGGATGCCGGTCTGCCCGGCCCGCCACGCGTCCAGCGCCCGCGGGTTGTCCGCCCAGTCGTCGCCGTCGGGGCCCGGGCGGTAGTCCCTCGTCGCGATGTCCGGGAACGCGGCCGTGACCTGGTGGAAGAAGTCACGCCAGGCGAGCTGCCGTGCGAACTCCTCGCCGCCGGGGCGGGTGAGCGCGTCGCGCGCGAGCGCCAGCGCGGACACGCAGCCGAACCGCAGGTAGGCGCTGAGCCTGGACGTCTCGTCGGCGGCGAGGTTGTCGTGCTGGTCGTGGTAGCCCTTAATCGGCCCGTCGAGCCAGGCCCTGGCCTGGTCCCGGCCGGCCCGCCCGCCGCCCGGTGCGAGGTCCTTGCTGGTGCTTTTACCGCGGGCGGGCAGGTGACCGGGGCCGATGCCGGACGGAACGGAGACTGACGCGGGCGCCTTGACCGCCTGCCGCCAGTTCGCCGCGCTCCAGGCCCGCCAGTAGGGCGTGAAGACCCGGTAATGGCCGCCGGCGCCGCCCGGCTGGAGGTCTCCCGCGGGCACGACCTGGTGCCCGGGCGTCACTTCGAGCGCGATCCGCTGCCGCTCGCACTCGCGCGCGAGGTGCTGGCGGCGCCGGTCCGCGTAGCGGGAGACGTCGTCGGCCACGAACACGGCTTCGGCCTTCGTCTCGACCGCCAGGCGCATCGCTTCCGCGGCCGGGTCGCCCTCGCGGACGATGAGGTCGCCGCCGCGTGCGCGCAGTTCGTCGCGCAGGTCCGCGACCGAATCGGCCAGGAACCGCGCCCGGTTCTGCGGCACCGTGAGCGCGGGGTCGAGTACGAACAGCGGCACGACCTGACGGGCCAGGCCGCAGGCGGCCGCCAGCGCGGGGTTGTCGTGCACGCGCAGGTCACGGGTGAAGAGCACGAGGGCGGTGTCCATTACTCTCCCTGGGTAGAGGTGGGTCATGAGTGAAGCAGCCGCTGAGCGAGGCCAGGACGCGAGTGCCCGGCCGCAGGTGGGGGTGCCCGCCTGCCTGCTCGGCCAGCCGGTGCGGTTCAACCGCGGCCACAGCAGGAGCCGGTTCCGGTCGCCGAGCTGCGGGCTGCACGGGATCCCGCGGTTCAGCCCCCGCTCCAGCCGCGGGTCCGGCGGCGCGGGCCGGGTGGTCGCCGCGGCAGGCCGCCCCCCGCGGGCGGCGACCGAGACCGGGTACCGCGACCTGTTCACCGCGGCGATGTTCAGCGGGGCCACTAGAGGCAGGCACGCGAACACGCTGCAGCACGCGTTCAGCCGGACCGGCCGCGACCTGGGCCGCGGCCGCCGGGCGGACTTGTCCGCCAGGATCGAGTCCTACCGGCGCGGCGCGGACCCGCTGAGCGTGCCCGTCGCGCTGCTCGGGCACTACGTGAGCGACGGGGACCTGCCCTGGCTGGCCGGGCAGACGTACCTGGAGCCGTACCCGGACGCGCTGCGCCTGCGGCACGCCGTGCCGCGCTGACGAGGGCTGGGCGGCCGCGGGCCCCGTCAGGGGCCGCTGACCCGCCGGCCTGGCCGGCGGGTGCTGGACGGTCACTGCGGGCTGAGCCGTCACCGTGAGCTGGGCCGCCGGCGCGGCGGGAGCGGTACGAATCCGCTCGTCCGCGCGACGTACTCGGCGTAGCCGGGACGGCCGCCGCTCGACATCCGGCGCTCGGTCATCCGCTGCCCGGTGCCCCTGGTCAAGATGAACGTCATGACCAGCGGCGAGGCCAGCGTGAGGAGCTGCCACAGCGAGGAATAGCTGATGAGGAACAGGCCCCACCACATGCACGCGTCGCCGAAGTAGTTCGGGTGCCTGGTGTACCGCCACAGCCCGCGGTCCATGACCTGGCCGCGGCTGGCCGGGTCGGCCTTGAACCGGGTGAGCTGCCGGTCGCCGACCGTCTCGAAGAAGAAGCCCGTCAGCCACACCGCGCAGCCGGCGAACGCGAGCGCGCCCGGCGCCGCCAGCTGGGTCATGCCCGCCGGCAGCGGCAGCAGCGCCAGCCACAAGATCAGCAGCTGCGGCAGGTACACGGTGCGCAGCGCGTACCAGTTCACGTTGCCCCGCGCGCGGTCGATCAGCTCCTGGTAGCGCGGGTCCTCACCCGCGCCGCGGGCCCGCACGGCGATGTGCCAGGCGAGCCGGTAACCCCAGGCGAATGCGGCCACCAGCAGCATCCAGCGGCGGGCGGGCGCGCCGTGACCGGGCGAGGCGAGGAAGCCCGCCACCGCCGCGACCGCGATGCACGCGCCGAAGGCGACGTCCATCGCCGTGTGCTTCCTGGCCAGCACCCCTATGGCAAAGGCGACGGCCACCAGCGCCGGCACCGCGGCGCCTGCCGCGAGCGCCGCCCAGCCGAATGCGGCCCAGCTCATTCCCGCCTGACCGCCAGGATCTGGTCGACGCCCATCCGGCCGTCCTCGAACGCCAGTGCGCCGCCCGCCAGGTACAGGCGCCAGGCGCGGGCCCGTTCCTCGCCGATGAGGCCGGCGACCTCGTCGAAGTTCCGTTCCAGGTTCTCCAGCCAGGCCCGGATCGTGCGCACGTAGTCCGGGCGCAGGGACTGAACGCCGAGCACTTCGAGCTTCGCCTGCTCGAGCAGCTCGACGGTCTCGCCGACCGGCCGCATGTGCATGTCGGCGGCCACGTAGGACTCGATGAACGGGCCGCCGCCCGGCGCGTTCTTGCCGCGGGACATCTGCTGGATAAGCAGCCGCCCGCCGGGCCGCAGCCGCGCCCGCAGCGCCGCGCAGAAGGCCGGGTACCCGGCCGCGCCGACGTGCTCGCCCATCTCGAGCGACGCGATCGCGTCGTAGGCGCCGCCTGCGTCGTCCCGGTAGTCCTGGACCGAGATCACGGCCCGGTCGGTCAGCCCGAGTCCGCGCAGCCGGGCGCGGGCGTAGCCGCCCTGCTCGGCCGACAGGGTGATGCCGGTGACTTGCGCCTTGTACTGCTGCGCGGCGTGCACGGTGAGCGAACCCCAGCCGCAGCCCGTGTCGAGCAGCGTGCTGCCTGGTTCGAGGCCGAGCTTGCGGCAGACCAGGTCGAGCTTGTCGCGCTGGGCGTCGGCCAGGTCGTAGCCGGGCTCGCTGCTGGTCCAGTAACCGGACGAATAGGCCATCGACGGGTCGAGGACCAGCCGGAAGAACGCGGCGGGCAGGTCGTAGTGGCCGGCGATGACCGCCTGGTCCCTGGCCCGGCTGTGCACCCGGCCTGCGTGGTGCAGCTCGCAGGCCGGCGGCTCCGGCGGCGGACCGAAGACCCCGAGACGGCTCGCGGCGAGCACGCTCGCGCTGGCCGCGCGGGCCAGCCGGGCCGGGCCCCAGCCGGTCCTGGCGTCGCGGACGGCATCCCAGAAGCGGCGCAGGCCCTCGGTCAGGTCGCCCTCGACGTCCAGGTCGCCGCTGACGTAGGCGCGGGCGAGCCCGAGCTCGCCCGGCCGCCACAGGATGCGCCGCAGCGCCTGCGGTGAGCGCAGCACAAGCACCGGCGGGCCGGCCGGCCCGCTCTCGCTGCCGTCCCAGGCCCGCACCCGGACGGGCAGGGCGACCCCCGCCTGGCGGGCGGCCCAGGCAATGGTTCCCGCGGCGGAGGTCCGCCGCGCGGTCGTGGCGGTCACGCGCGCTCCAGGGTGAGCTGGTTGACGTTCAGGTAGCCGGCCCGGAACCCGGCCTCGGCGTAACACAGGTAGAACAGCCACATCCGGATGAAGACCTCGTCGAAGCCGAGCGCGGTGACCTCGTGCCCGCGCGCGAGAAACGCCTCCCGCCAGATGGCCAGCGTCTGCGCGTAGCAGTCGCCGAATTCGAGCCGTCCGGCGACCCGCAGCCGGGTGCGGCTCAGGCTGTCTTCGATCGCCGTGAGCGAGGGGATCAGGCCGCCGGGGAAGATGTACTTCTGAATCCAGGTGTAGGTGCGCCTGCTGGCCAGCATCTGGTCGTGCGGCATGGTGATCGCCTGCAGGGCGACCCGGCCGCCCGGGGCGAGCAGCCCGTCGAGCTGGGCGAAGTAGGTGTCCCAGTAGCGCTCGCCGACCGCTTCGATCATCTCCACCGAGCAGATGGCGTCGAACTCGCCTGACACGTCCCGGTAGTCCCGCAGCTCCACGCTGACCTGGCCGGCCAGGCCCGCCTGGGCCACCCGGCGTGTCGCCAGCGCGTGCTGCTCGGCTGAGATCGTGACCGTGCGCACCTCGGCGCCGCGCTGGCCTGCCCGTATCGCCAGCTCACCCCAGCCGGTGCCTATCTCGAGCAGGCGGCAGCCAGGTCCCACCGCCGCCTGATCGAGTAGCCGGTCGACCTTGCGCCGCTGCGACTGGGCAAGCGACGGAGCAAGGCCTGCCGGGGTCTTGCCGCCCAGGGGCTCGTCGAAGAGAGCCGTCTCGAAGAGGGCCGATGAGTAGGTCATGGTCTCGTCGAGGAACAGGGCGAAGAAATCGTTGGACAGGTCGTAGTGGCGGCTGATGTTGCGCCGGGCGCCGGTGCGGGTCTGCTCGTCGGCGGTCGGCTGCCTGCGCACCGCCATCCGGCGCAGCCGCCGCAGCGGTCCTGGCACGAGCTCGCGGATGTGCGTGGCGAAGACGGTGACCAGGCCGGTCAGGTCGGTGCAGTCCCACTCGCCCGCCATGTAGGACTCGCCGAGCCCGATCAGGCCGCCGGAGCCGAGCCTGGTGAAGAACGCGCCCGGGTTGTGCAGCGTCATGACCGGCGTGCCGGGCGACCCGGCGCCGAGGGCGCGGCCGCCGGGCAGCCGGACCCGGACGGGCAGCGGGGACACCGCCGCCCTGAACAGCACCCGGGCGATCTCCGCGCGCGCCGCCGGCCCCCGCACTACCGCGACGTCCGGCCACCGGCCGGCGTCGATCACGCCGGTTTCTGCCTGCTGCGTGCTGGTCACTGAACCCCCTCCTGCGCGGTACGCGGCGGGCGCGGCAACGGCCGCAGTCCGCGCGCGTACAACTTGATCCCCTGCCACCTGATTAGCGCGGACACCGCAATGGTCGACAGCGGGTGCCGCGCGGCGGCGCGCAGCAGCTCTGACCTGGTCGCGGGCACCCCGCTGCCCTGAACGGCGGCCACGAAGCGGTAACCGCCTGGCCGGTGCAGGGTGACGCTGAGCGCCAGCCGCCCGGCCGGGCGCGGCAGGCTCATCTGGTACGAGCCGTCGACCGGGTGGTACGGGGAGACGTAGAGCTCCTTGCCGGCCCGCGCCCGGCCGCGCTCGTCGGTCTGCACGAGGTAGGCGTGGCGCTGCCGGTAGGTGTTGTGCACCTCGGCGATCACGCACGCGAGGGTCCCGTCGGCGTTGTGGCACCAGAACACGGTGAGCGGGTTGAACACGTAGCCGAGCACCCGGGCATGCGCCAGCATCAGCACCTGGCCGCCGCCCAGGTCGGTGCCGCGCTTGCCGAGGAACTCATCGACGTTGGCGCGGATGCTGCTTTCCGGGTCGCCGAGGTGGTCGCGGGCGTGGAACCCCGACAGCAGCCGTGCCCATCCCCGGGGGCGCGGCAGCTCGTCCAGGTCGACCAGCCACTGGTAGGTGCGGTAGCTGAACGCGTTGCGCAGCGGCGTCCGGCGGGCGTGGAAGACCCGGCATTCGTAGAGCTCGGCGCCCGCCGCCAGCGCCCCGCTCACCAGGTGCTCCCCAGTGCCTGCGCCGCGGCGACGCCCGAGCGGCACCCGTCCTCGTGGAAACCCCAGCCGTGATAGGCGCCGGCGAAGGCGGTGACCGGGCTGTTCAGGTCCGGCAGGCGCCGCTGGGCGGCCACCGACTCGAGGGTGTACGCGGGGTGGGCGTAGTCCATCACGTCGACGACCCGGGCCGGGTCGATGTCCTGGCGCCCGCCGAGCGTGACCACGTAGTCGCGGCCGGCCGGCAGCCCCTGCAGCCGGTTCATCGAGTAGCTGACCGTCGTCCTGGCCGGCCCGGCGCTGGCGTTCCGGCAGTCGAGCGAGTAGTTCCACGAGGCCCGGACGGCGGCTCGGGGCGGCAGCAGCCGTGCGTCGGTGTGCAGTACCGCCTCGTTGGGCGTGTAGCTGAACGCGCCGAGCACCGACCGCTCGGCCGGGGTGGGCTCGTCGAGCAGCCGCAGCGCCTGGTCGGGGTGGACCGCGATGACGGCGGCGTCGAACCCCGCCGCCTCGCCGGCGGCGTCGCGCACCTCGACCCCGTCGGGATAGCGCCGCAGCCCGCGGACCGCGGCGGACACGCGCACCCGGTCAAGACCGGCCGCGATCCGCTCGACGTACTGACGCGAGCCGCCCGTCACCGTGCGCCACTGCGGCGAGCCGGTGACCGAGAGCATGCCGTGGTTGGCGAGGAACGCGAACAGGTACCCCGCCGGGTAGCGCAGCGCCATGCCGGGCGGGCACGACCACACGGCGCCGACCAGCGGCGCCGCGAAGTGCGTGGTGAAGTAGGCCGAGAAACCGCCGTCGGCGAGGAAGCCGGCCAGCGGCTGCTGCAGCGCCCCGGCGGCCCCGCCGGACGCCAGCAGCCTGCGGGCGGCGCGGTGGAACCGCGGGACCTCGGTCAGCATCCGCAGGTAGCGCGGGCCACCGTGCGGCACGCCCGCGGCCAGGCCGGCTAGTCCGCGTTTGCCCGCGTAGCCGACGCCGCAGCCGGCGCAGCTGACCGACATGCTCATCTCGGACTCCTGCGTGGTGACGCCGAGCTCGCTGAACAGCCGGGTCAGCAGCGGGTAGGTCCGCTCGTTGTAGACGATGAACCCGGTGTCGACTGGCAGCGGTGTGTCGCCTGGCCGCTTGACCAGGTGAGTGTCCGCGTGACCGCCGAGCCGGTCGGCGGCCTCGAAAACGGTCACGTCGGCTGTCCGCGCCAGGATGTGCGCAGCGGTGAGCCCGCTGATGCCGCCCCCGATGACGGCGATCTTGCGTCCGGTCACCCGATCCTCCCCTCCGCCCCTGCGCTCTATTCGGAGGCGGCCGGGTTGCGGATGGGCGCCGGCTCCGGCCGCCAGGGAGCGCTCTCGCGGCCGAGGACGTGCCGCAGCGCGCCGTCGAGCCCGGGGTAGCGGAACGGGTGGCCGGCCGCGGTCAGTGCGGCCGGGCGGACCCGCTGGCTGGCCTCGGCCAGCTCCCTGGCGCCCTCGCGGCCGAGCAGCAGCCGCGGTCCGGCGGCCGGCACCGGGATCAGCGCGGGCCGGCGGAGCACCCGCCCGAGGACGCGGCTGTAGCCGGCGTTCCGCACCTCGCCTGGTGCGACGGCGTTGACCGGCCCGGCCAGCGCGGGATCGGTGACCGCGCGCAGGTAGATGTCGAGCAGGTCGTCGATCTCGATCCAGGGCTGCCAGCCGGCGCCGCCGGCGACCGGCCCGCCAAGGCCGGCCTCGAACAGCGGGTAGAGCATTCGCAGCACCCCGCCGCGCGGGGTCTGCACGATGCCGGTGCGGACCTGAACCGTCCTGATGCCCGCCGCCGCGGCCGGGCTGGCCGCGTCCTCCCAGGCGGTGGTCACGTCGGCCAGGAACCCGGCGCCGCGTTCGCTGGACTCGGTCAGGATCTCATCGCCCCGGTCGGCGCCGTAGAAGCCGACCGCCGACGCGGTGACAAAAGCGCGCAGGCCGCCGGGCAGCTTGGCGGCGAGCACGGCGAGCGCCCGGGTCGGGCCGGTCCTGCTGAGCAGGATCTCCCGCTTGCGCTGAGCGGTGAAACGGCCGGCGATCGAGGCGCCGGCCAGGTGCACCAGCGCGTCCACGCCGTCAAGCAGCTCGGGGTCCGGGTCGTCTGGCTGCCACCGGCGTTCGTCCGGCTGCATCGGCGCGTGCCGTACCAGCCGGATCACGCGGTGGCCGCCGGTGGTCAGCAGGGCCGCCAGGTTCGCGCCGATCAGGCCGCTGGCGCCGGTGACCGCGACCGTGAGCGGCTCTGGACAGACCTCCGCCGCCCGCGCGTGGGCGGCGAGATCGCCCGCGAGCTGCCCGTGGCGGTAGGCGAACATCGGGCGCAGCGCCCGGGCCGGGACCGGCGTGTCAACGATGTCGGTGACCAGCGTCCCCTCGGCGGCCGTCCCCTGGCTGGGCACGGGCGCGAACTGGTGCGTATGCCGCCACCGCAGCGCGTTGCCGAGCGGCGGCTGCAGGACGTCGGCGAACTGGCGCGGCGGGTCGTAGCTGCCGGGGTCGTGCCTGGCGAGCCAGCGCAGCCCGCCGGGCAGTGCCAGGACCGCCAGCCCGCTGCGCACCGAGTGTGCCTCCTGTGCGACCCGGGCCGGCTGCCACGGCGGCATCAGGCGGGTGATCGCCCCCGGCCTGGTGTGCCAGCCGAATACCTCGTCAGGCTCGACGGGCACCACACTTGAGTACGTCAGTCCCATCTTGCGCAGCCTCCCCGTTCGCGACTTTTAATCAATACTAAGTTACACTAAAACCGAGTGCTTGGAGTATCGACATGCAGCTACGCGACGCCGCCGAGGCGCTCGGCGTGCACTACCAGACCGCCTACGGGTGGGTCAGGCAGGGCACGCTGGCCGCGCGGAAGGCGCCGCACGGTTACGAAGTGGACGAGAACGACGTCCGCGACCTGATCGCCAAGCGGGCGGCGGGCGCCAGTCCGCGGCGGGAAGTCCGGGTCAGGAACTGGGACAAGCAGGTTGCCCGGCTGCACGCGGCGCTGGTCGCGGGGGACGTGGCCGCGGCCCGGCAGGACTTCGACCGGCTGGCCGCGGGGGTCGCGCTCACCGAGCTGTGCGACCGGGTTATCGGGCCGGCGTTGCGGCAGGTCGGGGCGGAGTGGGCGGCGGGTGAGGTGTCGATCGCGGTCGAGCACCGCGCGACGGCGATCTGCGAGCAGCTCATCAGTGCCCGCGTCCGCCAGCCGCAGGGCCGCCCGCGCGGTGTCGCGGTGACCGCCACCCCCACCGGCGAGCGGCACGCGCTGCCGGCCCTGATGGCCGCGGCCTGCCTGCGCGAGGACCGCTGGCAGGTCCATCACCTGGCCGCCGACCTTCCGGTTGACGACGTGATCACGCTGGCCCGCGACACCGGCGCCAGCCTGGTCGTCATGTCGTCGGTCAGCGCGGACGCGGCCGGGACAGGCACCCGCGAGGCCCGCGAGATCCGCGAGCGCCTGCCGGGCGTGCGGGTGCTCGTCGGCCGCCCGGGCGACACCCTGGCCCAGCTGCGCGAACTAGCCCGACAGCGCCCGCAAGCATCCCCGCAGGACCCAGCGGAGTCGTGACCGCCGGTCGCTCCGCCCCCTCGACCTGACCCGCCAGGCCGCCTCGCCCCCAGGCCGGAGCGTCGCAAGTGGCGGAAGTGGTTGACGCGGCCCTCGTTATGGAAACTTCTGTCTATTTGGTAATTTTTATGTACTGGAGCACTAAAAGTCTCCAAGATCTTTCATCCGCGCGCCTTGCGGGCCGTCAATCCGCACAAAATCGTGAATCGGCCCTTATCTAGCGCCAATCCAGTCACTCGCGCAATTCGTAGCTTGTCGATCAAATTCCCGACCGGCGTTCCTTACCTTTTCGATAGGCCGTTCTTACCCCTAAAGGTCGCCTCTAGCGCCTTGCTGATTAGTGGTGTTAGTTTCACCGGTACTCGGCGCAGCGACGAAGACGACGCATTTGGGGAGGGCCCGAGGAATGAAACGATCATTGAGGTATGTCAGTGCGATCGGCGTAACTGGCGCGACACTGTCCTGGTTCGGGCTGGCTGCCACGGCGGCCAGCGCAAGCCCGGCAACCGTCTACGTATCACCAGCTGGCAGCGCGACGGCGCATGACTGGTCCTGCCGGACCGCCGGCTTTTCATCCATCCAGGCCGCGGTCGAGGCCGCGCCGCTGCACGGCACGGTGGTCGTGTGCCCTGGCGTTTACAAGCAGACCGTCACCGTCGACAGGACCGTGAACCTGCGCGGCAAACACGGTGCCGTGGTCAATGCCACCGGACAGGCGTACGGGGTCGGGGTAACCGCGTCGTGGGTCACTGTCAGCGGGCTGACGGTGGAGAATGCCAATGCCACCGCCACCGGATCGCCTGACGACGGAATCATCACGGCCGGCTTCGTCAACGGCGTGCCGAAACCGGCGGACCACGTGACGATCACTGGTAATACGGTCAAGGGCAACGTCGGTTCCGGTATCGACATCAACAGCAGTTCCTACTCGGCGGCGAGCGGGAACTACGCCACCGGCAACGGGGTCGGCATCAACATGTCCGACGACCTGGGCGCCCCGGCGTCGCACAACCGGATCTCCGGCAACGTGACCAACAAGAACCCGGGCGGCTGCGGCATCGCGCTAGCCGATCACACGGGGGCTGGCATTTACGACAACGTGATCGTCGGCAACACCGCCAACGACAACGGCCTGGGCAGCCCGTCGGCGCCGGACGCGTCGGCAGGCAGCGGCATCATCCTGGCCGACTCAGGCACCAAGGGCGGCGTCTACGACAACCTGGTGGCCGGCAACTCGTTCGCCGGCAACGGCCATGCGGGGGTAGCGGTCCACGCCCACGCACCCGGTCTGAATTTCAGCGGCAACGTCATCAGCGGGAACCGGATCGGGCGCAACAACCTGCGCACCGACACCTCTGACCTGAAGACCACCGGGATCTACCTGGCCGACGCCAGCCCGCTGACGATCAAGGTGACCGGCAACACCGTCTACGACAACTACTACGGGATCTTCACTGTCGGCAAGGTCACCGTGAAGACGGTCAAGTTCAACCGCTTCATCCACGTCACCCACCGCGCCGGCAACTATCCCACTTATCCGTAACCGCACCTGAGCGGCTGCGACCGAGCCGGAAGGACCGCCCGCGGCCGCGGGCGGTCCTTCCTCCTGTTCAGGCTGGGGGATCAGGCCAGCTCGAGGACGGCCTGGGCGGCGTTATGGCCGCCGAGCCCGGACACCGCGCCACCCCGGACCGCGCCGGAGCCGCAGATGAGGATGCGGTCGCGGCCGGTGGCGACGCCCCACCGCGCGGCGGGCGTGTCGAGCGCGGCTTCTTCGGCCGCCCAGGGCCAGCTCAGGTCGCCGTGGAA
>DASYAD010000048.1:0-38350 GCA_036501515.1 Trebonia sp.
CTCGTCGGGTGGGGCGGTAATCGTCGGGTGGGGCGGTAGTCGTCGGGTGGGGCGGTGATCGTCGGGTGAGGCAGCGCTGAGCGGGTGGGGTGGCGCTGGCCGGGTGGTGCGGATTACGGCAAGTAGCGGTAACTGAGCGGCGACGCGCGGCTTCCGGCGAGTCGGGCTAGCGAACGCCAGTGCGCAACAGCAGGGGCCGGCGGCGTTCGCTAACGGCCGGCGTGATCGGCTTCCAGCGTGTCGGACACGGAGTTAGCCCTCGTTGGCGTCGACCAGGACTTTTACGTGGTCGCCTGACGAGGCCAGCGCGAAGGCCTCGGCGACCTGGCCGAGGGACCGGGTGGCGGTCACGAAGTCGGCGGTCTTGACGGCGCCGCGGCGGAGCAAGTCGACCGAGTCGCGGTAGTCCTCGGGCAGGTACGTCGCACTGCCCTGGATCCGGATCTGGTGATCTTGCACGATCGGCAGCGGGACGGTGACCGCCGCGGCAGGCACGCCGACGACGACGACCGTGCCGCCCTTGTCAGCGATGGCGATCGCCTGGTCAAGCGAGGACTGGACGGCGACGCAGTCGAACACGACGTCCGCGCTCCCGCCCAGCACCCTTCTTACCTGTCCGACGACGTCGGGCGAGCGCGCGTCGATCGTCGCGGTGGCGCCGAGGCCGGCCGCCCGCTCACGTTTGCCGGGATTCGGGTCGGTGCAGACGACGGGACCGGCGCCGCGGGCGCGCAGCACCGCGAGGGTGAACAGGCCGATCGTTCCGGCGCCGAGCACGGCGACCGATCGGCCGGCGACGTCCCCGGCCAGGCGCACGGCGTGGACCGGGGTCGACAACGGCTCGACCAGCGCCGCGGCCGGGTCGTCGAGGTCGTCGGGAACCGGGTAGAGCCGGTTGGCGGGCAGGGTGAAATGGTCCGCCATGCCGCCCTGCGGGTAGCCGCAGCCGAAGAAGCCCAGGTTCTCGCACAGGTTTTCCCGCCCCGACCGGCACATCTTGCAGGTCCAGCAGGGCAGGTACGGGGTGACGATGACCCGTTCCCCGGCCGTCCGGCTCGCCGCTTGGGAGCCCGCCGCTTCGATGACCCCGACGACTTCGTGGCCGGGCCGGTAGGGGAGCGCCACGAAGGGGTGGCGCCCGTGCGCCGCGTGCAGGTCGGAGCCGCAGACGCCGGCCAGGTGCGTGCGCACCAGGACCTCATCAGGTCCGGGGACCGGGACGTCGGCTGGCTCCACCGCGATCCGGCCGGGGTAGACGACGACGCGTCGCATGCTGGTCACGGCGACTCCCTTTCGATGGTCAGTCCGTTGCTTGGCCAGGTGAGCGCCGTGTACTGGTCGAGGTCAGCGAAAGTCCCGCGCACCCCGTGGTCGAACAGCGACGTGAGGATCGCGGTGTACACCGCGACGAAGCCGGGGTCGTCAGCCAGGTCGCCGAAGACCGCGCGGTTGCCGTCGAGGAACGCGGCCGGCTCGCGGCGCTGACGACGGGCCGCGGCCTGCAGCTGCGGTGCGAGGTCGTCGTCAAGCTCGTGCGGATCGCCGTTCTCGTCGGTCCCCTCCGCGTCCCGGGCCCAGGCGGCGACGACCGCCGCCGACCGGGTGACCGGGCGGCCTGACGCGAGCTGCTCTCTGATGACCGGCAGCAGGAACTTGGGGATGCAGTCCGACGCGTTGGCGCACAGCCGGGCCACCGTGTCCCCCACCTCCGGGTTGGAGAACCGCTCGATCAGCTGGCGGGCGTACCCCGGCAGGTCCACGCCGGGGACGCGCCGCAGCGTGGGGATGGCTTCCGCCGTCATGTAGTCGAGCAGGAACCGGGCGAACAGCGGATCGGTCGTCACCTCGTGCACGAACCGGTAGCCGACCTGGCGGCCCGGATGGCACAGGGCCTGGTGGCTGGCGTTGAGCAGCCGCAGCTTCATCAGCTCGTAGGGCTCCACGTCGGGCACGATCTGCACGCCCGCGTCCTCAAGCGGGGGCCGGCCGGCGGCGAAGTCGTCTTCAAGCACCCACTGCGTGAACGGCTCGCACAGCACCGGCCAGCGGTCCTCGACGCCGAACCGGCGGCTGAGCTCGGCCCGGTCCTGGTCGGTGGTCTTTGGCGTGATGCGGTCGACCATGCAGTTGGGGAAGCGGACGTGGGCGGTGATCCACTCGGCGAGCCCGGGATCGCGCAGCCGGGCGAAGGCGGTGACCGCGCGCTCGCTCACGTGGCCGTTGCCCTGGATGTTGTCGCAGGACAAGACCGTGAAGGCGGGCAGGCCGCGCGCCCGGCGGCGGGCCAGCGCCTCGGTCATCAGCCCGAACACGGTGCGCGGCACCGCCCCCGGCCGCAGGTCGGCGACGACCGACGGGTCGGACGCGTTGAACTCGCCAGTGACGGCATCGAGGTAGTAGCCGCCCTCGGTGACGGTGAGCGAAACGATCCGGGTCGTGGCCGCGGCCATCTTCTCGATGGCGGCTTCCGGGTCGTCAGGCGCGAACAGGTACTCGGTCACCGACCCGATCACCCGCGCGTCCCAGGTGCCGTCGGCGTGCCGGATGACCAGGGTGTAGAGGCCGTCCTGGGCCGCCAGCGCGTCCCGCATCGCCACGTTGGACGGCTGCAGGCCGATGCCGCAGATGCCCCAGTCCAGCGCGGCGCCGTCGTTCATCAGCGTGTCGAGGTACATCGCCTGGTGCGAGCGGTGGAAGTTGCCGACCCCGATATGGACGATGCCGGCGGTCACGGCGCGGCGGTCGTAACGCGGCACGGTGACGGCGGGGTTCAGCCGGGTGAGGGTTTCCTCGGTCAGCCGGGTCATGCTGTCCCTTTCTCGCCGCCGGCCCCGCCGGCTGGTCCTGCGGGAAACTGGGCGGCGGGCGTCTGGGCGGTCTCGAGGGCGCTGACCACGGCGCGGAACCGGGCATGCCGCTCGGCGTGGAAGCTGGCCGCGGCGGGATCAGGTTCGGCGACCAGGCGGGCGGGCGGAGCCAGCGGGCCCTGGATTTCGGCCAGGCTCAGCACGCCGCTGGCCTGGGCGCCGAGCAGCGCCGCGCCGCGTCCTGACGCCGCGGGCACGTCCACCGCGAACAGTGGCAGCCCGAGCACGTCGGCCAGCAGCTGCCGCCAGGAGGCGGACAGGGTGCCGCCGCCTGCCAGCCGCAGCACCGGCGGGCGGTGACCGTCGAGCAGGGCATCGAGCGCGTCGCGGATGGCGAAGGCGGTCCCTTCGAGCGCACCGCGCAGCAGCGACGTCCGGTCGTCGGCCAGCGACAGCCCGGTCCAGGACCCGCGCAGCGCCGGGTTGGAATACGGCGTCCGCTCGCCCGACAGGTGCGGGACGAACAGCGGGTCACTGCTCTGGCCGGGCTCGCCCGCGCTCGCGTACAGCTCGTCCCAGCTGGCGTTCATGATCTCTCGCACCCAGTTGAGGCTGAGTCCGGCGCTGAGGGTCGCGCCCAGGTGGTACCAGCCGTCGGCGGCGGCCGAACGGTAGAGGTTCACGCCCGCGTAGGCCCGGCTGACCGGGGCCGACACCGGGCGGATGACCTGGGCGCCGGTGCCGACCGTGAGCTGCACGTCGCCGGTGGCGGCGACGCCGCTGCCGAGGGCGGCGGCCGCCGTGTCGCCTGCCCCGGCTGCTACCGGGATACCCGCGGGCAGCCCGAGCTCCGCCCCGGCGGCAGGGGTGAGACGGCCCGCGGGGGCGCCAGACGAAGGCAGCAGCGGTGCCAGCAGGCTGGCGTCAAGTCCGAGCCCGCTGACCGCCTCGAGGTCCCAGCGGTCGCCTGCCAGGTCGTAAAGCAGCGTCGCGGAGGCGTCACTCGGCTCGGCCTGGAACTCGCCGGTCAGGCAGGCCCGCAGCCAGTCTTTGGGCTGCAGCGCCCACCGGGCGTCACGGTAGGCAGCCGGCTCGTTCTCCGCGATCCACATCAGCAGCGGCCCCGCCATCCCCGGGGCGAGCGGGTTGGCTAGCCGGGCCAGCGTCGCGGCGGGCAGCAGCTGGTAGCCCCGCAGGGCGGCGGTCGCCCGGCTGTCGGGCCAGAGCAGGGCGGGACGCAGCGCCGTCCCCTGCCGTGACGTCATCACCAGGCCGTGCATCTGCCCCGACAGCCCGATCGCGGCCGGCTGCGTGCCCGCCGCGTGGACGGCCTCGCGGGTGCACGCGGTCACCGCGTTCCACCAGTGGGCCGGCTCGCTCTCCGCGTAGCCGGCCCGGGCAGAGGTCACCGCGTAGGCCGCCGACGCCTGGGACAGCACGTTGCCCGCGGTATCGATCACGACCGCCTTGGCCGAACTGGTCCCCAGGTCGAGGCCCAGGGCACAGGCGGGACCCAGCCGGTCAGCGGCCCCGGCGTTCACTCTTGCCAGCACTCAATAATGATCTTGTGCACCGTCCGGTCACTGCGCAGGGCGTCGAGTGCGCTCGCGTAGTCGTCGAGCTTGAAGCGGTGCGTGATCAGGCCCTCGGTGCGCGCCCGGCCGGCCCGCAGCGCCGCGATCGCGGCGGGGAACGAGTCGATCTCCGCGAAGGACCCCTTGATCGTGATCTCGCGCCTGAACACGTCGTACGGACTGACGCGCACCAGGTCTTCCGGCTCGGTCACCCCGTAGAACATGACGGTTCCGCCGCTCCTGGTCAGCGGCACGCACTGCTCGGACACGGCCGCCGAGCCGGTGGCGTCGACGACGACGTCGAACCCGCCCGCCGCCTTGAGCCTGGCCACGTCGCCTGGCAGGTCCGCGCGGTCCATCAGGAAGGTCCGGTCGATCCCGAGGTGTTCGGCCAGGCTGAGCTTGAAGGCCGACGACGCCGCCACCGTCACGCTGGCGGCGCCGCCGCGCGCGATCAGCTGGGCCAGCAGCAGCCCGGTGGGGCCGGCTCCGAAGACCAGGGCCGCACTGCCAGGCGGCGGGCTCAGCGTCTGCAGCCCGTGCATGGCGCACGCGGTGGGCTCGGTGAACACGGACGTGTCGGGATCAATGCCGTCCACGGAGAAGACGAGGCCGGCGGGCACCACCACGTACTCGGCGAATGACCCGGGCCAGTTGGTGCCAAGTCCTTTGAGGTTGGCGCACATCAAGGTCCTGCCAACCCGGCAGTACGCGCAGTGCCCGCAGTGCATGTTCGGGTTGACCGCGACGTACTCGCCGACGCTGAAGCCCGCGGCGCCCGGGCCGAGTGCGTCCACCGGCCCCACCAGCTCATGACCGGGCGTCAGCGGGAACTCGGCGAAGAACTTGCCGTTGTGGATGTGCAGGTCAGTTCCGCAGATCCCTGTTTGCCGTACGCGTACCCGCACCTCGCCCGGTCCCGGAACCGGGGTCGGGATCTCCGTGATCGTGAAACTGCGCGGGGAGTCGTAGACGACGGCTTTCATGCTGCTCCTAGGCGGGCCGAGCGAGCTGGGCGGGGAGGTCGCGGCGGGCGGCAGCGTCCGCTCCCGCCCGCTGGCCACGTCACTCCCTGGCCGGTGTCGCCACCCTGCTGGACGTCAGGTGCCCGAGCAGGCCGCGGCCGGTGATCCGTCCGCCGCGCAGTGCGGAGGCGCGCCGCTGCTGGTCGACGTAAACCGCGGCGATGAGCACCGCCCCGACCACGACCTCCTGCCAGAACGGCTGGATCCCGATGATCACGAACCCGTCCTGCAGGGTGGCCGGGATGAACAAGCCGACGATGCTGCCGAAGATGGACCCGTACCCGCCGAACAGGCTGGTGCCGCCGATGACAACGCCGGCGATCACGCTGAGGTTGGTCGTGCTCTGGCCGCCGATGGTGGTCGACTGGTAGAAGGCCAGGTTGAGCCAGCCGGCGAACCCGGCCAGCAGGCCGGACAGGGCGTAGATGGTGATCAGCTGGCCGGGCACGTTAAGACCTGACCGGCGGCCGGCTTCGGGGTTCGACCCGATCGCGTAGGTGTGCAGGCCGAAGCGGGTCCGGTGCAGCAGCACGATGCCGATGAGCACGACGACCGCCGCGACCACCGCCAGCGCGGGGATCTGCCAGATGATGTTGCCGAATCCGATCGCGTTGACCATGACGGTGGGGATGTCGCGCAGGTCGACGCCGCCAGTGATCACCTGGGCGAGGCCGAGGGCCATGCCGAGCGTGCCGAGGGTGACGATAAGCGGCGGGACTTTCGCCCGGGCGATGAAGAACCCGTTGACCAGGCCCCACCCGAGCCCGCAGCCGATACACACCAGGGCGCCGACGATAGCCGCGCCCCAGCCCTGGCCGCCCATGGCCGCCATCGTCTTGTCGGCGACGACACCGCTGAACACCAGCACGCTGCCGACCGAGAGGTCGATGCCGCCGGTGATGATGACGAAGGTCATCCCGACGCCCAGCACCGCCAGGATGGAGGTGTCCTGCACGATGCCGCGGATGTTGAAGACCGTCAGGAAGCTGTGCGGCTTGAGCGCGCCGAAGATGATGAAGATGACCGCGAGCACGAGGATGATCTGCAGCGCCTGCAGCCGGCTGAGCCGCGCCAGGATGCCCGATGCCTGTTCTTCGCTCGGCACCACTTCGGCCGGCGGCGCGGTGGTCTGCCCGGTCATGACTCTCCCGCCTGAGTGACCGCTCCGGTCATCGCGCCGACCAGCTCCTCCATCGTCGTCTCCTTTGCCCTGTACGTGGCCACCCGCCGGCCGAGCCGCATCACCTGCACCTCGTCCGCCACCTCGATCACGTGCGGCATCGAGTGGCTGATGAACACCACGCCGAGCCCGCGGTCGCGTACCCGGCGGATCAGGTCGAGCACGCCTTTGGTCTGCACCACGCCGAGGGCGGCGGTCGGCTCGTCGAGCAGGATGACCCGGTCCGCCCACGCGGCCGCCCGGGCGACCGCGACCGCTTGTTTCTGGCCGCCTGACATCGCGCCGATCGTGCCGGAGAAATTGCGCACGGTCGCGCCCAGCTCGTCAAATGCTTTCTTGCTGCCGGCCCGCATCTGCGCCTTGTCCATGAATCCCAGCCGGCCCATGATTCCCTGCCGCATGATTTCGCGGCCCAGGTACATGTTCTGCACCGGATTGAGATGCGGGGCCAGCGCCAGGTCCTGGTACACGGTCTCGATCCCGTAATGGCGCGCGGCGAGCGGCCCGTCTATCGTGACCGGCTTGCCGTCGACCAGGATTTCCCCCGAGGTCGGCGTCTCGGTGCCGGACAGGATTTTGACCAGCGTGCTCTTGCCCGCACCGTTGTCACCGATGAGAGCGGTGACTTCACCGGCCCTGACCCCGAAATTGGCGCCCGACAGCGCACTGACGTGGCCGTAGACCTTGGTGATGTCACGTGCTTCCAGCGCGAGGCTCATCGCACCACTCCTTAACGATCACGGCATCGGTGAAGGCGGGGGGGACCGCCGGGCCCGGCATCGGTGACGTAACACCGTCGTAACCACGCCGCAATTGGTTACGAAGAGGGTGCCTCTTCATGTCACCGATGTCAAGATCTGACCGGAAATGGATCTTGTGCGTTCAAGAACGTCAATTTGGCCAGCGGGAGAAGAAAGAACCGGTTTCTTGACATCGGTGACATGCTGCTGCACCATCAACCCATATGTTTCCGCGAGGTTGCCAACAGCTGAACACGCCGGTCGGCGAGTTGTAAACAGGCCAGGCCTCCCGCGCGCTCATCCGGGGCGCGCACTGCGCCGTCTGGGACCGGCAGCCGAACCCGAGATTCACCCGAAGGAGCAGGTATGAAGCGGTCCTTGTCGGTACCAGCCGTGGGCGCGGCGGCGGCGTTGCTGCTGGGCGTCACGGCGGCATGCTCGTCGTCATCAAGCTCACCGAGCGCGTCCGGCACGACAGCCGGCGCATCCGCGGCCGGCGCGTCCTCAGCGGGCGCGTCCACCGCCTCCGCGGCCAGCGGCAAGAACTACACCATGACGTTCATCCAGGGTGTGGCCGGTGACGGGTTCTACGTCACGATGGGCTGCGGAATCCAGGCCGAGGCGAAGAAGCTCGGCAACGTCACCGCCAACATCCAGGGTCCCTCGCAGTTTGACGCCACCCTGCAGAACCCGATCATCGAGTCGGTCACCGCGGCGCACCCGGACGCGATCCTCATCGCTCCCGACGACGTCGCGGCCAGCCGCCCGCCGATCGCCCAGGCCATGTCGGCCGGCATCAAGGTCGTGCTCGTCGACACCACGCTGACCGACCCGTCAGGGGCCGTTTCGCAGATCTCCTCGGACAACACGGCCGGCGGGGCCGACGCGTTCGCCGCCGTCAAGCAGCTGGTGCCAGGAGGCGGCCAGGTGTTCGTGGTCAACACCAAGCCCGGCATCAGCACCACGGACGAGCGGACCGCGGGCTTCGCGGCCGCGGCCAAGGCTGACCCCAAGTTCTCCTACGCCGGCGTGCAGTACGACAACGACACCGCGTCCCTGGCCGCCCAGGTCACGCTGGCCGAGCTGCAGAAGAACCCCGGCATCACCGCCATCTTCGCGACCAACCTGTTCTCCGCCGAGGGCGCCGCCACCGGAATCCGCCAGGCCGGCAAGGCCGGCAAGGTGAAGGTCGTCGGCTTCGACGCCGAGCCCGATGAGATCACCGCGCTGCAGCAGGGCACCGTGCAGGCGCTCATCGCGCAGTCGCCCTACACGATCGGGACCGACGCGGTGGACCAGGCCGTCAACGCGCTCGAAGGCAAGTCGACCACCGCGAAGATCGGCACCAAGTTCACCATCATCACGACCGCCAACCTGAGCTCGGCGGCCAGCCAGGCGGCGATTTACAAGACGACTTGCTGACCTGCTTAGCTGGTAACATCCCAGCGATTGGTCCCCCGGTGGCCTGGCCGGGGGACCAAATCGCCATCGGAGCGCCGTCGCTCGGATCTGCTGGACAAGCTCCCACAGTCGCCAGAGCAGGCGCCCGATCTGGAGGCGATTCTTGATGACCACGATGCGTGACGTCGCTCGGCTCGCGGGAGTCAGCGCGAAAACCGTATCCCGGGTCTTCAATGATGATCCCCACGTCACCGCGGAGACCCGCGAGCGGGTCCGCTGGGCGATGCAGAAACTGAACTACGTGCCCAACCTGCTGGCCAGGAGCTTCCGGGCCGGCGCGGACGACGCGGTGGGCCTGGCCGTGCCTGACATCGCCGACCCCTTCTTCGCGGAGATAAGCAGCAGCATCGAACTCGACCTGGTCGGACGCGGCATGGCGGTCGTCATCACCAGCCTGTTCCACGGCGGCCGCGGGAACATGAGCGCCGAGCGCGAGCGCTCGGCGCTCGAGGCGCTGCTGCGACGGCAGATCAGCGGCCTGATCGTGGCCTGCGTGAGCGAGGACCAGTCATATCTGGCTCCCTGGCAGGAGCGCACGCCGATGGTGTTCGTGGACCGGGCGCCGAAGCGGCTCTCCGGCGTGTACGTGATCGAGGACGACCTGGGCGGAGCCCGTGCGGCGGTCACCCATCTCGCCCGCCACGGGCACCGGCGGGTGGCCTTCCTTGACGTCACCACCCCGGTCACGACGACCAAGCGCCGCCTCAAGGGCTACCGCTCGGCGGTGGCGGAAAACGGACTCGACGCCAGCCCCGACCTCATCTGCATGCCCGCCGAGTCGCCCGACGAGGCCGCCGCCGACCTGGTGAAGCGGCTGGCGGCACCGAATGCGCCGACCGCCGTGTTCTCGTCCAACATTCTCTGCACGATGGCGCTCGTCCGCGCCTTGCGGCAGGCGGACCGCACCGATATCGCCGTCGTCGGCTTCGGTGACTTCCCTATGGCCGCCGTCCTCACCCCCGCCGTCACCGTGGTGGACCAGGACCCGGCCAGGCTCGGGCATATCGCCGTCGAACGGCTCCTGCAGCGCATCGAAGATCCTGGCGCCGAGCCGCGCCGCCGGACCGTTCTCCCTGTTCGCCTGATACCGCGAGGCTCGGGCGAGCTCCGTCCGCGATCATAATCAGGCGGGCGATTACCCGGCCGGCGATCATGCGGGCCCGCGACCATCATCAGGGGGAAGATCGTGACCGAACCAGGTTCAACACCATGGCGCGAGACTGAACGGAGCCGGCTGACCGACTTCGGCCGCGGGGCTGCGCTGCCCGGCGGCGGGTTCGGCTGGCTCGGGGCCGACGGCGCCGTGGACGAGACGCAGCCGTGCCCGCTGTATATCAACGCGCGGATGACCCACGTCTACTCGCTCGCGCACCTCAGCGGGGTCGCCGGGGCGAAGGCGCTGGCGGCGTCCGGACTTGGGGCGTTCGGTAGCCGCTACGCCGACCGTCTCAACGGCGGCTGGTTTTCCAGTGTGGACGTCTCCGGGCAGGTCACCGACTCGGTCAAGGCGAACTACGCGCACGCGCACGTCCTGCTGGCGGCGTCAAGCGCCACAGCCGCGGGAGTCCCGGGGGCGACGGCCGTCCTCGCGGACGCGGCGGCCGCCATCGAGCAGCACTTCTGGTCGGATACCGAAGGCTGCGCGGTCGAGTCGTGGAACGCCGGCTTCACCGAGTCAGAGCCGTACCGCGGAGCCAACAGCAATATGCACTCGGTGGAGGCCTACCTCGCCGCGGGCGACGTCACCGGAAATCCGGTATGGCACGCGCGTGCCGTGTCGATCGCCACCCGGCTGATCGACTCCTACGCGCGGGGCAACTCGTGGCGGATCCCCGAGCACTACGACGCGCAGTGGCGGCCCCTGCTCGACTACAACACCGACAACCGCAGCGACCAGTTCCGCCCGTACGGCACCACCCCGGGCCACTCCTTCGAATGGGCCCGTCTCCTGCTGGACCTGGAGGCGGCGCAGGCCGCGCCGCCCGGCTGGCTGCTGGAAGCGGCGATCGCGCTCTTCGACGCGGCCGTGGCCGACGGCGAGAACCGGGACGGCCACCCGGGGCTCATCTATACCGTCGACGAGCACCACCAGCCAGTGGTCACCGCACGCCTGCACTGGGTGGCGTGCGAGGCTGTCCTCGCCGCCGACGCGCTGCACCGGCGCACCGGGGAGCAGCGCTTCGCCGCGGCCGCGGCCCGCTGGTGGGACGAGATCGACCGCTACTTCATCGACCGTGACGGCGGCGGCTGGTGGCAGGAGCTCGCACCGGACCTGACCCCGGCCGCGTCCACGTGGTCGGGCAAGCCGGACGTCTACCACTCGTACCAGGCCCTGTTGTTCCCGTCGCTCCCGCTGAGCCCGACCGCGGCCACCGCACTGCGCGGCCGTGCGCCCGGCGCGGCGGGACCCGGCCGCCCGCCGCGACAGTGAACGGACTGGCCGCCGTCCTGATCGGCGGCCCGCCCGCGACGGGGAAGAGCACTCTGGCGATGGCGCTGGCCCCGCGCCTTGGTGCCGCGCTGCTCGATCTCGACACCGCGACCGGCCCGCTCACCCGGGTGGTGTCAGAACTGTCCGGCCTGCACGACCTCGACGACCCGGTGCTGTCCAGCCTGACCAGGACCGCGCGCTACGACACGCTGCTCGACCTGGCCGAAGCCAACCTGACGGCCGGCCGGCCGGTTGTCCTGGTCGCGCCGTTCAGCGCCGAACGCGCCCGGCCCGCCGCCTGGGCCGCCGTCACCAGGCGGCTGCCGGGCGAGGCGGTGCTGGTCTGGCTGCACCTGCCGCCCGATGAGCTGGTCCGCCGGCTGACCGCGCGCTCGCTCGGCCGCGACGAGAACAAGATCCGCGACCCGGCCGCGTTCCTGGCCGGCCTTGACCTCGAGCGCCCGGCCGTGCCGCACGTGGACCTGGATGCCTCTCAGCCGGTCGACGCGATGGTCAGCGCCGTGCTTGAGCACCTGTCCTGTTAGCGTCGCCATCACTGGTCAGCGGAGGTTTCAATGACCCGTCTTGTTAACGCTGACATCGTTGGCAAAATTGTTAACAAGCTTGCCGCGCGGCCTTGCCATCGATGGCATAATCCGGCACAATCAACGCATGCCATCGATGGCAAAGTGGGAGAACCCAGTGTCTCAGCCCCCGGAAACCCGCACCGCCCCGCGGCTGCTCGATGTCGCCCGTGCGGCCGGGGTGAGCCTGCGGACCGCCTCGCGGGTGCTCAACGACGACCCGCGGGTCGCGCCGCTCACCCGCCAGCGCGTCAGGGAAGCGATGACCGAGCTGCGCTTCCAGCCGGATGAGATGGCCCGGTCGCTGCGCGCCGGAACGGACACCGCGGTCGGGTTCGTCGTGGAGTCCATCGCCGACCCGTTCTTCGCCGGGGTCATCGACGCGGTCGAGCTAGAGATGTCCAGTCACGGCCGGTCCGTGCTCGTCACCAGCACCCGGCGTGACCACGACAGGGAACGCGATCTCATCGGACGGATGCTGCAGCGGCGGATCTCCGGCTTGCTGCTGGTCCCGACGGGCGATGACCACTCCTGGCTCGACACCGGGCGGATTCCGGTCGTGCTCGTCGACCGGTCGGCCCCCGGGCTGGCCGCTGACCTGGTGGAGATCGACGACTACCGGGCCGCGTTCGACGCCACCGCCCATCTCATCGGACACGGGCATCAGCGGGTCGCCTACATCGGTGACACCCCGGCCATCCCGACATCGGCCGCCCGGCTCCGCGGTTACCGCGATGCGCTGGCCAGGCACCGGGTCGAGGCCGACATGCACCTGGTCAACTGCGACAGTGCGACCAGCCAGGCCGCCGCGCGGGCGGTCTCCGCCATGGTGAGCGGGTCCCGTCCGCCGACCGCCATCCTGAGCGCGGACACGCGAGCCTCGCTCGGCGTGGTGCCGGCCCTGCACGCGGCCGGCCGCACGGACATCGCCCTGGTCTCGTTCGGCGACTTTCCCATGGCCGACTCGCTGAGCCCGGCGGTCACCGTCGTGGACCATCCCGCCCGTGAGATCGGAGCCGCCGCCGCCGCCCGGCTGCTGGCCCGGCTTGGCCAGCCCGCGCTGCCGGTCGAGCGGATCCAGGTACCCGCCAAGCTGGTTGAGCGCGGCTCAGGGGAACTGCGCCCGTGACCGGCGCCGCGGATGTCGTCATCGGCATGGACATCGGCACGACCTCGGCCAAGGCCATGGCCCACTCGGCGGCCCGGCGCGGCACCCGGTACGTGGAACGCCCGACCCCGTGGCAGACGGGCGGCCTCGGCCAGACTGAGATCGATCCGTACCGCCTGCTGGCCCTGGCCGTCGACCTGATCGGCAGTGCGGTCCGCGAGGCGGAGTCGGCCTGGGGGCCAGTCCGCGTGCGCGGGATCGGCGTGACCGGCATGGGCGAGAGCGGTGTGCTGCTCACCGGCGCCGGACGGCCCGCGGCGCCGGTGATCGCCTGGTTCGATCACCGCGGCGGCCGCGAGATCGGGCAGGCGGGCCGTGAGGCCGGCGAATTCACCGCCGCGTTCCCTGGCACGACAGGCCTGCCCTGGTCGAGCCAGGCGAGCCTGGCGAAGCTGCTGTGGCTGCGGGCCAGCGGGTGCCCGGCGGGCCCCGCGTCCACCTGGCTGAGCGTGCCCGAGTGGATCGTCTTCGGGCTCGGCGGCGACCTGGTGCGCGAGCCGTCACTGGCATCCCGCACTGGCCTCATCGACCAGGGCACCGGCGAGCTGTGGCCGGCCGCCGCCGCGCTGGCCGGGTTGTCGCCCCGGATCCTGCCCGACGAGCGCCCGGCCGGCGTCGCGGCCGGGCGCCTGCGGCACGACGGAGTCGACTCCCGGGCGGCCGGGGCCGTGCTGACCGTGGCCGGGCACGACCATCCGGTGGCGGCGATCGGCGCGGGCGCGGTCGAGCAGGACATGTTGTTCAATTCCTGCGGCACCGCGGACGTGCTGGCACGCAGCGTTCCCGGAAACCTGGCGAAACCGCAGCGCGCGGCGGCGGTAGCCGCGGGCTGGTCACTCGGACGGCATGTGCTGCCCGGCACGAGCCTGCTGCTGGCAGGCGTCAGCGGCGGACTGCTGCTGCGCCGGGTGCTGGCCGCCCTGGGGGCCGAGTCCGCCGACGCCCGGGCCGCGCTGGACCGCGCCAGCCTGAGCGTGGGAGAGCTGCCCGCCGGGCTGTCGGTCACGGGCGACGGGCGCACTGAAGACGACGTCGTCCTCCGTATCCAGGACGGCGCCACCCCGCCCGCGATCTGGACCGCCGCCGTGCGCTACACGGCGGATCAGGCCCGGCTCTTCCTCAACGACATCGAGAATGTCGTCGGCCCGCACCGGCGGGCCGTCGCGGCCGGGGGGTGGACGCGGATGGCCAGCGTGCGCGCCGCCAAAGCGGCCGTCATCAAATCCGTCAGCTTCTCGGCGGCCGCGCAGCCGGGCGTCACCGGGGCCGCGTTGCTGGCCGCGTTCGCCGTCGCGGGCGACGGCCTGCCACTGGCCGACTTCATCCGCGAATCGGCGGCCGCTGACGGCCGGTCCGGGTCCGCGCAGGACAACACCTCCCAGGGAATGAAATGACACACGCAACAAAAGTCCGGACAGGAACGCTTGACGACATCGCCGCCGGCAACCACGTCTTCTCCATCATCGCCATGGACCAGCGCAACACGCTGCGCCGCATGTTCACCGCGGCGGGCTTCGAGGCGGGCGACGATGACCTGCGGACCGCGAAGGCTGACGTCGCCCGCGTGCTGACCCCGGCCGCCACCGGCCTGCTGTCCGACCCGACCTACGGCGTTCCCGCCATCGCCCAGGCGGACGCGCTCGCCCCGGCGTGCGGGCTGCTCATCGCGGCCGAGCCGTCCGAGCGGCGCAGCTACCAGGGGGAGCCGCGCACCCACCGCGACCCCGGCCTCAATGCCCAGTGGCTCCTCGACCAGGGCGGCGACGCCTACAAGTTCTTCATTCAGCTGCGCGCCGACCGTCCGGCCCCGGGTTCCGGCGAACCTGACCTGGTGGCCGAAGCGCTCGCCGTCTGCGCCGAGATCATCGGCGACTGCCGCGCGGCCGGCGTCCCCGTGGTGATCGAGAACCTCGTCTACGAGCGGCCGGGGGAAGAGCTCCGCGGCCAGGCGCGGGAAGATTCGATCATCGAGGCGGCCAGGGCCCTCAACGACCTCGACATCGACCTGCTCAAGCTCGAGTATCCCGGTTCGCCCGCCGGCTGCCGCCGGCTCGCATCGATCCTCGGCCGGCCATGGGCGGTGCTGTCCGCCGGCGTTCCGTTCGACCAGTTCACCGACATCATCAAGATCGCGTGCGAGGAGGGCGGTGCCTCCGGTTTCATCGCCGGCCGCTCCGTGTGGCGCGAGGTCGTCAGCCTCAACGGCCGGGCGCGCCAGGAGTTCCTCACCTCGGTCGCGCTGCCCCGGCTGGAACGGCTCATCGACGTGGCCGGACGCTCGGCACGGCCCTGGACAGAAGCCGGTCCCCGGTCATAGCGCGCCCAGGGGACCGGGTCGGTCCCCGGTTATCGCGCACCGAGAGGGCGGGCCGCCAGCCATAGTGCGCCCAAGGGATCGGGTCGGTCCCCGGTTATCGTGCACCGACGGAGCGGGGCGCCAGCCATAGTGCGCCCAAGGGATCGGAACGCTCCCGGGTCATCGTGCACCGCCGGTCGGGCCGCCGGTCAGCGCACCCGGGGACCGGTTACTCGCGGTCTCCCCGCGCTCTGAGACGGAGTCACCGCTCGTCCTAACGCCCGGGTACGACAAGGCCTGACTCGTAGGCGGCGACGACCGCCTGGGTTCTGTCGCGCAGGCCGAGCTTGGACAGGACCCGGCTGACGTGCGTCTTCACGGTTTCCTCGGTGACTGTGAGGCGCCCGGCGATCTCGTTGTTAGACAGGCCCGCGGCGACGAGCCGGAGCACCTCGGTCTCGCGCGGCGTCAGCGCGGTCAGCGCCGCGGGCACAACGCCGTCCCGCGGGCGCCTGATCTTCGCGAACTCGCTGATCAGCCGGCGGGTTACCCCCGGTGCCAGCAGCGCCTCCCCGGCCGCAACCACGCGGACCGCCTCGAACAGCAGCTCAGCGGTGGTGTCCTTGAGCAGGAAACCGCTGGCGCCCGCCCGCAGCGCGTCGAAGACGTACTCGTCCAGGTCGAACGTCGTCAGGATCAGCACCTTCGGCGCACTGGTCCCGGCGGCGCCTCCGCCGGAAGGCGGGAACCCCGCCGCGGTGCCGCCGCCGGAAGCCGGGCCAGCGCCGCCCGAAGCTGGGCCACTGGCGCCGCTCGAAGCCGGGCCGCCCGTCGCGGTCCCGATGAGCTGCCGAGTCGCCTCGATCCCGTCGGTCCCCGGCATCCGGACGTCCATCAGCACCACGTCTGGCCGCAGTTCCCGGCAGACCCGCACCGCCTCGGCCCCGTCCGCCGCCGTGCCGAGCACGCGGAAGTCCGGCTGGGTGCCGAGCAGCGCCGCGAACCCGGCCCTGACCACCTGGTGATCGTCCGCCACCACGATGCCGATCGGTGCCGCGCTCATCGGGCGGCCTCTGACGGCCGTTCCGTTGCCGCCGCAGGTGGCAGGCCGGCGGCCGCGGCCCCGCCGAGACCGGCCTTGCCGAGACCGGTCCCGCCGGGAAGCACCGCCTCGACGAGGAAACCGCCGCCCGGCGCGACGCCCGCGTACAGCGAGCCTCCGGCCGAGAACGCCCGCTCGCGCATCCCGGTGAGGCCGTGCCCGTCGCCGGCCAGCCGCGTCGCCGCGGCGACGAGGGCGTCTTCGGGCGCGGGGCCGCGGGTGGCGACGGCCGGGTCGCCCGGCGGGCCGGCGGGACCGGGGCCGTTGTCCCTGACGCGCACCCGCAGCGCCGCGGGGGAGTAGCGCAGCTCGACGTCCACCGCCGCCCCCGCCGCGTGCCGCCTGGCGTTGGTCAGCGCTTCCTGCACGATTCGGTACGCGGCCAGTTCGACGCCGGGATCGAGCGGCGCGACCGGTCCGGAGATGATGAGCCTGGTGCCCGCCGCCGACGCGTCCCTGGCGGCGTCGATCAGCTCGGTCAGCTGCGCGAGCCCCGGCTGCGGCTGCCTTGAGGCGGTCGCCGCCCCGGCAAGACCGCCGGCGCGGACCGCGCCAGTACTGTCCGCCGCGCCGCCGGCCCAGGCCCGCGCGGCACTCGCCGACGTGCCCGCAACGCCCGCCACACCCGCCGTGCCCGCGACACCCGATGTGCCCGCCGCACCTGCAGTACCCGCCGTGCCCGCGACACCCGCCGCGCCCGCCGCGCCCGCGACACCCGCCGTGCCCGCGACACCCGCCGCACCTGCAGTGCCCGCCATACCCGCCGTGCCCGCGATAACCGCGCTACCCGATGCGCCCGCCACCCCGGCAGTGCCCGCCACCCCTGGAGTGCCCGCCATACCCGCCCTGCCCGCCGCACCCACGGCGGGCGCGGCGTCTTCCCGCAGCACCCCGAGCAGCCGCCGCATCTCCGTCAGCCCGGCCCGCGCCGTGTCGCCGATCTCCGCGAAGCGCCGGGCGCCGGCTTCCGGTAGCCCCGGCGTGGTCAGCCGCCCGGTCTCCGCGAGCACCGCGATCATGGAGATGTGGTGCGCCACCACGTCGTGCAGTTCCCTGGCGATCCGCGCCCGTTCGCCGCGCGCGGTGTGCGCGAGCAGCGTGCCCGCCAGCACCTCGCCCGCCGCGGTCCTGGTCCGCGCCAGCCGCCCGGCCCAGGTGGCGATGCCGAGCCCGGCCGCGGCGGGCACCGCCCCGGCGAGCAGCACGGCCGCCCGGCCGCCGCCGGTCAGCGCGATCGCCAGGAACGGCAGCGTCAGTCCGACGGCGAGATAGCGCCGCTGGACGGACCTCGCGTCACTGAACCCGCCCGCCCGGCCGAGCCAGTAGGCCGCGGCTGCCTCGGCGCCCGCCCCGCCCGCCGTCAGCTGCCCGAAGGAGACCAGGGCGACCGCGTTCCCCACGGTGACCGCGACGGCCGCCATCGGCGGCCGGTAGACCGCGAGCGGCACCGTCGCGAGCAGCGCGAGCAGGCTCAGCGGCAGCATGTACTGGGCGGCGTGCGCGTCGGGGAAGCTCTGCCCGGCCGGCGGGCGGCCGAGGGCGATCGCCTGCACGACCGCCTGGCCGACGGCGGCGGCCGCGAGCAGCGCGGTGGCGGCGCCGCGCGCGTACGGTGCGCCCGCGACCCGCGTCAGCCGGTCCTTCGCCGCCTCAGTCCTGTCGCCCATGTCTGTTCCATTGTCGCCGCGCGGCCGCGCGGCCGCGTCACCCCTGCCCGGGAGAATCCGGGTAGCTCGGCAGGGGGACCACGGCCCCGTTCGGTACCACCAGAGCGGCACCGCGGAAGACCGCTCTGCGGCGGGACGACCAGCGCCCGCCGTCGGGCCTAGCGTGATGCACCATGGAAGCCACCATCGAAGTGACCGGGCTGCGCAAGCGGTTCGGCCCGGCGACCGCGCTGGACGGGATGACCTTTACCGTCCGACCCGGCCAGGTCACCGGCTTCGTCGGCCCCAACGGGGCCGGCAAGTCCACCACTATGCGCGTCATTCTCGGTCTGGACGCGGCCGACGAGGGCAGCGCCGTCATCGGCGGTCAGCCGTACGCCGCGCTGCGCCGCCCGCTGCGGCACATCGGCGCGCTGCTCGACTCCGCCGCCCTGCAACCGAGCCGCTCCGCCCGCAACCACCTGCTCTGGCTGGCCCACTCGCAGGGGCTGTCCGCCAGGCGGGTCGATCACGTGCTCACCCTGGCCGGCCTCAGCGACGTCAGGAAGCGCAAGGCAGGCGGCTACTCACTCGGCATGCGCCAGCGCCTCGGCATCGCCGCGGCCCTGCTCGGCGACCCGCCCGTGCTGATGATGGACGAGCCGTTCAACGGCATGGACCCCGAGGGCATCGCCTGGATGCGCACGTTCCTGCGTGACCTGGCGGCCGAAGGCCGGGCCGTCCTCGTGTCCAGCCACCTGATGAGCGAGCTGCAGGACACCGCCGACCACCTGGTGGTGGCCGGCCGGGGCAAGGTCATCGCCGACCGCCCGGTGGCCGAGCTCATCGCGTCCGCGTCCGGCGACCGCGTCCAGCTCCGCACCACCGCGGTCGCCGCGGCGATGACGGTCCTCGCCAATGCGGGGGCTGAGGTCGCCGCGACCGCGCCGGACACCCTGACTATCCGTGGACTCGATCCCGAACGAGTGGTGGCATCCCTGTCCGCCCACCATGTCCCCTTTGCCGAGGTGACCGCCCACCGGGCGACCCTGGAAGAGGCCTACATGGAGCTGACCAGGGAAGCGGTCGAGTTCCACAGTGCTGCCGGAGACGGGGCTGGCGGAGACGGGGCTGGCGGAGACGGGGCCAGCGGAGACGGGGCCGCCGCGAACGCGGACCGGGCGGAGACCGCGTCATGACCACGCTGACGCCCTACAGCCCGGCCGCGGCCGAAGGCAGCGACGGCTTCGCCCAGCTGCTGCACGCCGAGTGGACCAAGTTCCGCACCGTCCGCGGCTGGGTGGCCGGCATCCTCGTCGCGGGCCTGCTGACCGTCGGCATCACCCTGCTCAACCACTCGCAGTGCGGCTTCCAGCCGAACCCCTCGTCGGCGGTGCTCCCCTGCCCGGGCGTTCCGACCGGGCCTGGCGGCGAGGCGGTGACCGACAGCTTCTACTTCGTGCACCAGCCGCTGCCGGGGAACGGCACCATCACCGTCCGCGTCACCTCGCTGACCGGCCTGTACAACTCCAGCAGCAGCGGCGGCATGTCCGCCACCGCCCCGCTGACGGGGTACGTGCCAGGGGTGCGGCCGTGGGCGAAGACCGGGATCATGATCAAGGCGTCCACCGCGGCCGGCTCCGCTTACGCAGCGATGCTGGTCACCGGCGACAACGGCGTGCGCATGCAGTACGACTACACCGGCGACATCGCCGGGCTGCCCGGCGCGGCGACCGCCGCCGCTCCGCGCTGGCTGCGGCTGGTCCGTTCCGGGGACACCGTCACGGGCTACGACTCGCTCGACGGTGCGCACTGGACCCGGGTCGGCAGCGTCACGCTGTCCGGGCTGCCGTCGACGGCGCAGGCGGGGCTGTTTACCGCCTCGCCGGCCTACGTGGTGTACCACGGGTCACTCGGCTCCGGCGGCGAGCAGGGCGGTCCGACCCTGGCCACCGGGACCCTGGACGACCTGACCACCTCATGGGGCAGCGGGACCTGGGCCGGCCGTACGGTGACCGGCGGCGCGCAGGCCGGTTCCCAGGGCGGCCCGTTCAACGGCCAGTACAAGCAGGCGAACGGCACGTTCACCGTCTCCGGCTCGGGCGACATCGCGCCCAACGTCATCAGCGGTCCCGACGGTGCGGGCGAGGACCCCACCCGTGCCATGGTCTCCGGCACGTTCTTCGCGCTGCTGGCGATGGTGATCGTCGGCGCGATGTTCATCACCGCCGAGTACCGGCGCCGGATGATCAGGACCACGTTCAGCGCGTCGCCGCGGCGCGGCCGGGTGCTCGCGGCCAAGGCGGTCGTGCTCGCCGGGGTCACGTTCACCGTCGGCCTGGTCGGGACCGCGATCGCGCTGCCCCTGGGCGAGGCGGTGCTCAGGGACGGCGGTAACTGGATTCCGCCGCTGCCGGCGCTGACCACCGCCAGGATCATCGTCGGCACCGCCGCCGCCATGGCGGTCGCCGCCGTGCTCGCGCTGGCGGTCGGTGCGATCGCCCGGCGGGGCGTGGCCGCGGTCAGCGCAGTGATCGTCGTCATCGTGCTGCCGTACCTGTTCGCGATCCTCCCCGGCCTGCTGCCGACGAGTGCCGAGAACTGGATGCTGCGGGTCTTCCCCGCGGCCGCGTTCGCCGTCCAGCAGGCATTCCCCGCCTACCACCAGGTGCTGGCGCAGTACGGTCCTGACAACGGCTACTACCCGCTGACGTGGTGGGCCGGGTTCCTGGTGCTGTGTGCGTGGACCGCGGCCGCCCTGGCCGTCGCGGCCGTCCTGCTCAAGCGGCGGGACGCGTGACCGCGGCGGCGCGACCGGAGCGGCGCCTGCACGCGGACGCGCTGCACGCGGAGTGGACCAAGCTGCGCACGCTCCCGGGGACCGGCTGGCTGCTGCTGGCCGCGGCCGCGCTCACCATCACGGTGGGCGCGGCCGCCGCGGCCGCCTTCTCCTGCCCGGCGGCGGCCGGTGCCTGCGCGCCGGCCGCGACCGGGGCGGACCCGGCGAAGATCAGCCTCACCGGCGTCTACCTCGGCCAGGCGGTCTTCGCGGTGCTCGGCGTGACCGTGATGGGCGGCGAGTACGGCACAGGGATGATCCGGCTGACGCTGGCCGCGGTGCCCCGGCGGCTGACCGTTCTGCTGACCAAGACCGTGCTGGTGGCCGGCTGCGCACTGGTGACGGCCGCGGCGGCGGTCCTCGGCTCGGTCCTGGCGGGCCGGCTGATCCTGCCGGGCCGGGGGCTGTCCGCCGCCAACGGGTACAGCCTGGTCACCCTGGGCGGCGCCGACTTGCGCGCGGCGGCCGGCACGGCCCTCTACCTGACCCTGGTCGCCCTGCTGGCGCTGGGGGTGACCACGGCGGTCCGCGACTCCGCGGTCGGCGTCGGCCTGGTCCTCGGCCTGCTCTACCTGTTCCCGGTCCTCACCGCCGTGGTCCCCAGCCACGCGCTGGCCAGGCACCTGGAGCAGGCCTCGCCGATGATCGCGGGCCTGTACATCCAGGTCACCGTCGGTGTCCAGGCGCTGCCGCTGACCCCCTGGCAGGGCCTCGGCGTCACCGCCGCCTGGGCCGCGGGCGCGCTGATCCTGGGCGCGGCGGTGCTCAGGTTCCGTGACGCTTAGCCAGCGGCCGCCCAAGATAACAGCAAGAAGCGCGGAGCGCTCAGGCCGTACGTCACGTCCCGCGGGCGTGGCTACGCCGCGCGCAGCCGCTTGGCGAACGCGGCCGCCGCCGCGCCGGGGTCGTCGGCGGCGGTGATCGCCCGGACGACCACCACCCGGCTCGCCCCGGCCGCCAGCACCGCATCAAGCCGCTCGAAGCTGATCCCGCCGATCGCGAACCAGGGCCGTTCCGTGCCCAGCCCCGCGACGTGCGACAGCAGCCCGGTGCCGGTGCCCGGCCGCCCCGCCTTGGTCGGCGTCTCCCAGACCGGCCCGGCGCAGAAGTAGTCGGTGCCCGCTTCCGCCGCGGCGGCCGACGCCTGCGCCGGGCTGTGGCTTGACCGCCCGATCACCGGCCCGGGCCCGAGGATCCGGCGGGCGACCTCGACGGGCAGGTCATCTTGGCCGAGGTGCAGCACGTCGGCGCCGGCCGCGAGGGCCACGTCGGCCCGGTCGTTCACCGCCAGCAAGGCGCCGTGCCTGGCGCAGGCGGCGGCGAACACCTCGAGCAGGGCCAGTTCCTCCACCGCCTCGAGTCCCTTCTCCCTGAGCTGGACGATGTCGACGCCGTGCCCGAGCACCGCGTCGAGGAACGGCGCCAGGTCCCCCTGGGCCCGCCGCCCGTCCGTGCACAGGTAGAGCCGCGCGTCATAGAGCCGTGCCCGCAAATCGTTCACCGGACCATCATGCCGCAACGCCGGCCGGTCGCCGCCGTGGTACCCCTGGCCCTGCCCGCGACCGCAATCCGACGCAACCGTTACACTCTGGTTAACAAGCACGGGAGCCCCCAGCGGGGCTGAGAGGGAGGCAACCGGCCTCCGACCGTCGAACCTGATCCAGGTAATGCTGGCGAAGGGAGCGCGTATGACCGCTGCCTCCTGGGAAGCGACCCCCGCGACCCCCGATGTGGACGTCGTCGTCGCGGGCGGCGGCGTGATCGGGACCGCCATCGCCTGGCGGGCGGCCAGGTCAGGCCTGACCGTGACGCTGATCGACCCGGGCGGCGACGACCTCGCAGGCAGCGACAAAGCCAGCCTGGTGGCGGCGGGCATGCTCGGTCCCGTCTCCGAGTCCGTCTTCGGCGAGCAGCGGCTGCTCGACCTCAACCTGCACGCGGTCGAGCGGTTCCCCTCCTTCAACCGCGAGCTTGAAGCCGAGACCGCAATGACCACCGGGCTGCGCACCGAGGGCACCCTGGCCGTCGCCTACGACAGCGGCGACCTGGCCGCGCTCGACCGGCTGACCGACTTCAGGCACTCGCTCGGCCTGGCGGCCGAGCGCCTCGACGCCAGGCAGACCCGCCGGCTCGAGCCGTTCCTGGCCCCGTCGACCCGCGGCAGCGTGCTCGCTGCGGGCGACTTGTCCGTCGACAACCGCCGGTACCTGGCCGCGCTGCGGGCGGCGGCGGCCAGGGCCGGCGTCACGACCATGGCCGGGAAGGTGACCCGGGTCGGCACCAGGCGGGTCAAGGCGACCGTGCCCGGCTCCGACGGGCCGCTGCTGATCACCCTGCGGGCCCGGCACGTCGTCGTCGCGGCTGGCCACGCCACCCGGTTTATCGACGGGGTGCCCGCCCCGGTCCGCACCGCCATCCGCCCGGTGAAAGGCCAGATCCTGCGCCTGCGGCACCCGGCCGCCCTGCCGCCCGTCCTCACCAGGACCGTGCGCGCCATCGTCCAGGGCCACGACCTCTACTTCGTCCCCCGCGCGGACGGCGAGCTGGTGGTCGGCGCCACCCAGGAGGAACGCGACGACCGCGACGTGACCGCCGGCGCCGTGCACGACCTGCTACGCGACGCCGCGACCGCCGTTCCCGCGGTCAGCGAGCTGGTGTTCGCCGAGGCGAGCGCCGGGCTGCGCCCGGGCACCAGCGACAACGGCCCGGTCCTCGGCCGGGTCAGCGCCGGAGACGGCGCGGAGATCATCATCGCGGCCGGCCACTACCGCAACGGCATCCTGCTGTCGGCCGTCACCGCCGACGCGGTCCTCGCGCTGCTGCGCGGACACGAGCCGCACCAGACCTGGTGGCCGTTCACTCCCGGGAGGTTCCTGTGACCGTCACCGTCACCGTCAACGGCGACCCGCTCGACCTGACGGCGGGCACCACCCTCGCCGAACTGGTGGCCAGGCTCGCCCCGTCACCGCGCGGCATCGCCGCCGCCGTCGACGGGGCGGTCGTGCCGCGCGGCGCCTGGCCGGACACCAGGCTCGCCGACGGGACCGTGGTCGAGGTCGTCACCGCCGTGCAGGGAGGATAAAGAACCAGTGATCATCCAGAACGAGGGCGTGGCTACGCCCGCCAGCCCGCGCTGGCAGCTCGCGGGCCGCGAGCTGACCTCGCGGCTCATCGTCGGTACCGGGGGAGCGCCGTCGCTCGACGTACTCGGCCGGGTCCTGGCCGTTTCCGGCACCGAGCTGACCACCGTCGCCATGCGGCGGGTGGGCAGCACAGGACCGGGCTCGCTGATCGGCACCGTTCAGCAGGCCGGCGTCGCCCTGCTGCCCAACACGGCCGGCTGCCACACCGCCGCCGAGGCGCTGCTCACGGCCAGGCTGGCCCGCGAGGCGCTGGAGACCGACCTGGTCAAGCTCGAGGTGGTCGCCGACGACATCACGCTGCTGCCCGACCCCGTCGAGCTGCTCGACGCGGCCCGGCTGATGGTCGACGACGGGTTCACCGTGCTGCCCTACACCAACGACGACCCGGTGCTCGCGCTCCGGCTCGAAGAGGCCGGCTGCGCCGCCGTCATGCCGCTCGGCGCGCCGATCGGGTCTGGTCTCGGCATCAGGAACCCGCACAACATCGCGATGATCGTCGAGCGGGCCGGGGTCCCCGTCATCCTCGACGCGGGAATCGGCACCGCCAGCGACGCCGCCCAGGCGATGGAGCTCGGCTGCGCGGCGGTGCTCGTCGCGTCCGCCATCACCCGGGCGGCCCACCCGGAGCGGATGGCGGTCGCGATGGCCCTCGCCGTCGAGGCGGGCCGCGCCGCCTACGAAGCCGGGCGCATCCCGCGCCGCTGGCACGCGGTCGCGTCAAGCCCGGCGCTCGAGGTGACCGGTTGATCCCCCGGGTGCTGACGATCGCGTCGTCCGATTCCGGCGGCGGGGCCGGGATCCAGGCCGACCTCAAGGCGTTCGCTCGCTGCGGTGCGCACGGGACGACCGCCATCGCCGCGCTCACCGCCCAGAACACGCTCGGCGTGACCTCGATCGCCGAGCAGACCCCGGCGTTCGTCCGTGACCAGATCAGGGCGGTGCTCGACGACATCGGGGCCGACGCGGTCAAGACCGGCATGCTGTTCTCCGCCGCGATCATCGAGGTCGTGGCCGACGAGCTGACCGGGACCGGGCTGCCGCTGGTGGTCGACCCGGTGATGGTGGCGAGCTCGGGTAGCACGCTGCTGCGCCCGGACGCGGTCGCGACGCTGACCGCGCGGCTGTTCCCGCTCGCGACCGTCGTCACCCCGAACCTGCCCGAGGCGCAGGCGCTGACCGGGCTCGACACGGAGGACCGCAGGGTGCTCGCGGAGTGCCTGGTCGCGCTGGGCGCGGGCGCGGCGCTGGTCACCGGCGGACACGGGGCCGACCCGGTCGACCACCTCTTCGACGGCCTTGAGCACCTGACGATCCCGGTGCACCGCTATGACCTCGCGGCGACCCACGGCGCGGGCTGCACCCACTCCGCGGCCCTGGCCGCGGGGCTGGCGGCCGGCTTCTCGCTCCCGGACGCGGCCCGCCAGGCCGCCGCCGTGGCCGGGGACGCCGTCGCCCACGGGCTGATCGGCGTCGGAAAGGGCGACGGGCCCGTCGACGCCCTGCATTTCCTCCGTGCCGACTGACCTGGCTCCCACAGATTGACGCCTGGTCCTGAGCCACCTTTCAGCGAGCTTCCAGTTGCGCTGCCTAGTGTCAGGGTGACAGGCGTTAAGCAGGCGTGACCATGGAGGCGGGACCTTGCCGGAGAAGGCGGTCATCTCGCATCGGGGCGAGAAATACGAAATCGGGCGGGGCAAGCGGTTCTACGGCATCTGGGTGGTCGGTGCGCCCTACGAGGCGCCCGTCGACCGCTGGCCGGAGAACCTGGACGGCTGGCAGCAGGCGTGGTCGCGGTTCGCCTCAATGGAGGAACCGGGCACGATCGAGCCGGCTGCCCGCGACCGCAAGAGCGTGACCGGGCGGCTGCGGCTGACCGGGCGGCCGCGGCTGCGGCGGCCAGGCGGCGGCTCGCTCCTGGTCGGTGAGGGCCTGCTCGTGCTGGGCGTGGTCCTCGGACTGGCTGGCTTGTTCCCGGCCTACGCCGGCGGGCAGAGCCTGCTGTCCCAGTCTGACCAGGTGGTTCCCCACCTGCTCTACGTGATCGGCTGGGGGCTGACGGCGGCGCTCGTCGCGCTCAGCGTCGCCCGGCCCAGCAACGCCGCCAGGTACGGGGCACTGTTCGGGCTCGGCATCAGCGCGGTGACGTTCGGGCTTTTCCTGGCCGACCTCGGCGAAGTGGCCTTCGGCGGCGCGTCGCTCGGCACCGGCCTGGTGGTCAGCCTGCTCGGCTGGCTGGCCTGCACGGCGGGCTCGGCCCTGGCCCTCGCGGCGGGCACGCCGCAGCAAGGCCAGCCGTCCCGTCCGGTACGCCCGGGACGCGGACACGCGGGCCCGCTCACGCTGCTGGTGCTGGCCAGCATCGGCACGGCGGCGACGTTCGCCCCGTCGTGGGACAGTTACACCCTGGTGGCCGCCGCTAACGGGACCACGCAGAGCGTTACCGCGGGCAACGCGTTCGACAACCCGGGCATGGTCATCGCCGGAAACGTCGCCGTGATGGTGGCGGTCGTCGTCGTGGCCGTCGTCGCGGCGCTGTGGCGCCCGCCCCGGCAGGGCGCGCTGCTGCTAGCGGGGGCCGTCGTGCCGCTCGTCGCCGAGGCGGTTTCCGCGCTGCTCCAGTCGGGGACGGCGCCCACGCCCGCGATGTTCGGCATCTCGTCGGCCGACGCGACCGCCCTGGGGCTGTCGATTTCCTCGGGCGTCACGGCAATCTTCTGGGTGTTCTTTGTCTTCGTGATTTCCCTGGCGGTGTTGTGCGCGTGGCTGTTCACCGAGCCCGGCCACCAGGTAATGCCGGTATTCCCTGGATCACCCTGGGGACCGGCCGGCGGAGACCAGGGCATGGCCGCGCCGGCCGGAGCCGTGGTCAGTGAAGACACCGATAGCGAGGCGGCTGAAACTGGCGCCGACGCTGATGCGCGGGCCCGTACAGAAGCGGCCGCCGATGCGGATAGCGAAGACCCGGATACAGCTTCCGGCCGCGATAGCGGTGCGCAGGCCGATGGCGGCGGGCAATCCGCATATGCGTGAAAGCTCTACGCGCCCCTGAAGAGGCTGTAGAAAAACGCCCCCGGCTTCATCGCCGGGGGCGTCATCTTATTCAGAGCAAACGGTACGCGTGCAGCGGGGTAGAAAATACGTATTTCTACGGACTGCTACTTGCCGGTCGCAGCCTGATACTTGGCAACGAGGTCGGCGGGCACCCGGCCGCGATCCTTAATGTCGTAGCCGTTCTCGCGGGCCCAGTTCCTGACTTCCGTCGTGTTCAGTGCCGAGCCGGCCCCACGGCTCGCGCGACCTGCCGCGCGACCAGCGCGGCGGGCCGCGCCGCCTACCTTGCGTGCGTGCGTGACGTACTTTCCGAGTGCTGACCTGAGCTCGTCTGAGTGCTTCGCGTTCAGGTCGATCTCGTATTCAGTCCCGTCCAGGGCGAACCGCACGGTCCCCTCTGCCGCCCCGCCGTCAATGTCGTCTATGAAGAGTGTTGTGATCTTTTGGGCCACTTGAGAATCCGCCTTTCCTGGTATCGACAGTCATCATAGCGATGAGCTGCAGCGTTGCGCGCGCCAGGAAGACCCACCCCGTCATCCTGCACAAGCCTGGAAAATGCCGGTCCCCGCGGCCGGCCGCCTGGCTTTGTGCATGCGCTAAGCACAGTTAATCATATCTCTTCTGGTGAAGTAAGCGTCCCGTGGAACCTCGTATATCGTGGCGTGTTGGGACAGCCCTGTCGGCGGCTTTGCGATCGCTGCTGATCTCGGCTATCCGGGTAAGCGGCGGACCCCGTATCCGGGTATGCGACGGGCCTGCGATACCTTAGTGCAATCCCGCGACGCCGTCCTTTAGGCGGGTCAAGGCCGGCCGGCCTTGACCCTCATGACCTGCGTCTTCCGCTAATTCTCATGCAATTCTCAGCTGGCCGAGAAGCGTGCGAAGGCCGCGTTCGGCGGCCATCCGCGCCCCCGTCTGACCATCCAGTCAACGACGGCGCCGTTCGGCTGGCGCCCGCGGATGAAGCCGGTTACGTCGCCGTGATGTCCGCCGCGACGATCGTTCCGTTCTCCACGGTATCCGTCCCGCTGTAATACTGCGTGGTTCCGTTGCAGCTATCGGTGGCCGCCAGGTCGAAGTTGACCTCGTCGCCGGATTGCCAGTTCTCGCTCACGGCCTGGTCTCCGGTGCAGGCAAATCCCGCGGCGAACTGCTGGTAGGACTGTCCGGTAGTCGAGCCGTTACCGATCAGCGCGTACGCCTGCGCGTAGTCGCCCGATTCGATGTCGCCGTAATAGGCGGAAACCACGGCCCACGGTGCGGTGACATTCGGCCCGGCGGCCGGCGCCGCCTGGGTGCTGGCCGGGGCGGTGCTCGCCGTCGCGGCGCTCGCCGGCGCGCTGGTGGACGGAGCGCCGGCGGCCGGCGGCGGCGCGCTGGCCGTCTTGACTTCGGTCACGGTCTTGGTGACGGCGGGCGCGGGCGACGAGGACCGGGCGGGCGACGAGGACCGGGCGGGTGGCGAGGACTGGGCGGGTGGCGAGGTCTGGGCGGGTGGCGAGGCGGACGATGACAAGGCGGCGGCCGGCGGCGCCTGCGGCTGCGCGCCGCTGCAGCCGGCCAGGCCCAGCCCGGCGCCGAGCACTCCCAGTCCGAGAACGGCTGCCAGTATCTTCATCCCGGAACCGCCTAACTCCCGATAATCACTCCTTGATCTCACTTAACTACTCCTAGTGATGATAGTGCGGTGCTAGTAGCCCGACCCCGGCGGGGCCGCCCGCGGCTGGCCCGGCAGGATGGGGCCATGACGATTCTCGCGGCGACGTGCCTGCCCCAGGTTCCGCCTGAGCGGCTGCGCGCGGTGGCGCAGGCGGCCCAGGACGCGGGGCTAGCGGAACTGTGGCTCTGGGAGGACTGCTTCTGGGGCGGCGCGCTGACCATCGCGTCGTCGCTGCTGGCCTGGACGGACCGGCTGCGGGTGTCGGTCGGCGTGCTCCCGGTCCCGCTGCGGAACGTGGCGCTGACCGCGATGGAGGCCGCCGCCCTTGAGCGCATGTTCCCCGGCAGGTTCACGGTCGGCGTCGGCCACGGCGTGCAGGGCTGGATGGGCCAGGTGGGCGCGCGCGCCGCGTCGCCGCTGACCCTGCTCAGCGAGTACCTGCAGGCGCTGCGCGGGCTGCTGGCGGGGGAGCGGCTAACGACCGGCGGGCGCTACGTCCGGCTGGACGACGTGGCGCTCGGCTGGCCACCGGAGACGGCGCCGCCGGTCTACGCGGCGGCGACCGGGCCGCGCACGCTGACGGTCAGCGGCCGGTACGCCGACGGAACGATCCTGGACTCGGCGACGACCACCCCGGACGGGCTGCGCGCCGCGCGGGAGGCCATTGACGAGGCGCGGGCCGCCGCGCAGCGCGGCGGCCCGCATCCGGTCGTCGTCTACCTGCTGACGGTCACCGGCCCTGACGCGGAGCACCGGCTCGCGTCGATGGGCCGCCGGCCAGGCAGCGCCGCCGTGGCGGGCGGCGCCGAGCAGGTGGCCGAGGCGGTCAGGTTCTGGTCGGCGGCCGGGGCGGACAAGGTAGTGCTCCACCCCGATGCCGCCGGCCCTGACCCGCTGGCCTTCATCCGCTTCGCCGCCGAGCAGGTCCAGCCCCTCGTCGGCTGAGCGGGACCTTTCTTAGCGCCGTCCGCCGTCGTTGTACGGGTTCGGTCCGTAGCCGCCCTCGCCTGACCCGCCCTCGGGCGGGCGGGGACCGCCGGGCGGCGGCGGGGTCGGATAGGTGGGCCGCAGGACGGTCGGCGGCTCGTTGCTTCCGGGCGGGCCGTAGCCGCTGGGCGGGCCGTAACCCCCCGGCTGGGCCGGACCGCCGGGCTGTCCGTAGCCTCCCGGCTGCGCGGAACCGCCGGGCTGGCCGTAGCCGCCGGGCGGGCCGTAACCCCCCGGCTGGGCCGGACCGCCAGGCTGGCCGTACCCGCCAGGCTGAGCCGAACCGCCGGGCTGGCCGTATCCGCCGGGCTGGGGATACCCACCGGGCTGGCCGTATCCGCCGGGTTGGCCGTATCCGCCGGGCTGGCCGAAGTCTCCGGGCTGGCCGTATCCGCCGGGCTGGCCGTAGCCGCCGGGCTGCCCGTATCCGCCAGGTCCGCCCTGCTGGCCCTGCAACGTGGTGAGCCGGTAGTAGATCAGCGACACCACGCACGCCAGGAACGGTGCCACCAGCGAGCCCACCACGAGGCTGGAGATGAAGCTGGACGCGACCCTCGGCAGGAAGAGCAGGATGACCCCGAGCACGATGTCGCCGACGAGCAGGATCAGGAACACCACGACGAGGGTGCCGAACACCTGCCAGGCGTGGCCGCGGACCGTCTTCCAGCTGCGGCCGAACGACTCGAGCGCCCCGGCCCCGCCGAGCACGATCTCCGGCACGATCAGCGACCAGAACGTCAGCAGGATCAGGCCGGGCACGATGATCAGGACGAACCCGATGCCGATGCCGATGGCGGCGAGGATCGATGCGACCGCGACGGCGCCGATGAACGGCACCGCGGCTTGGACGGTGGCGCGCAGGTCGAGGTCGACCCGCCCGTCGCGCACGTCCTGCACGGCCTTGATCAGCGCCGCCTGCAGCAAGAAGGAGCCGACCATGCTGATGATCAAACCGACGAACGTACCAAAGCCGCCGAGCGCCAGGCCCAGCAGAGCGTTGACCACCGCGACCACAAGGTAGATCACGAAGGCAATGAGGATGAAGTGCGAGGCGTAGCGGCGGTAAAGCGCCCAGGCCTCGCTTAGCACACCGGAAAGCGGGTTCATGCGGTCATCGTAGGGCAGAGAGGCCCGCTGGCGACTTGTCCCTCGTCAGGAGTTCGCCGCGCGCCGCGCGGCGTACTGCCCCGGTCGTCGCTCTCTGTTACGGTCGCTCGCGTTGCGGCTGCTCAGGCCGCGTTTCGGGGGGCACGGAGAGCATGGGGAAACGCACGTTCCTGTCCGTTTTGGCGGCGCCGGCCGCCGCGGCCGTCCTGCTGGGCGGCCTGCCGGCGGCCGCAGGCGCGGTCACGGCGGCGGGGGACCGGGTGTCGGGGAGCGCGGTACCGGGGGCTGCCGCCTCGGGCGGTCCGGCCTACCGGCCGCTGACGCCGGCGCTGGCGGCGCGGTTGGCGCAGGGCGCCGGCGATCCGGTCATCGTGATACTGAAGAGCCAGTTCAGCCCGGCCGCGGCCGGCGGCGGTCCGGCGCCGTCCACCGCCGCGACCGCGGCCCAGGCGTCGCTCGCGGCCGAGCTGCGGCAGGTGCACGCCACCGGAATCAAGCGGTTCACGCTGGTGAACTCCGTCGCGGCGACGGTCTCCGCGCTCGAGGCGCGGCGGCTGGCGGCCGACCCGGCGGTCGCGGCGGTGCTCCCCGACACGACGTTCAACGTCACCGACCCGGTCTCAGGGCCCCTCACGGAAGCGGCGGACCCGGCGCTCCAGTCCGCGCCGGCGCCGGCCAGGCCGGCGTCGCTGCCGCCGCGCGTCATTCCCGGCGCCTGCGCGGCCGCGGGCAAGAGCCAGCTGGCGCCGGAAGGCCTGGCGCTGACCAGCACCGCCTCGGGCAACGCGGCCGCGCCGACCGCGCGGTCGCTCGGCTTCACCGGGGCCGGCGTGAAGGTCGGCTACATCGCCGACGGGCTTGACCCCGACAACGCGAACTTCAAGCGCACGTCCGGCGCGTCGGTCTTCACCGCCTACAAGGACTTCACCGGGAACGGACCGGGGGCGCCGACCACCGGCGGCGAGGCCTTCCTGGATGCCAACACGATCGCGGGCCAGGGCATCAGGACCTACAACGTCAACGGTTTCGGCGCGCAGGACTACCCGGGCAGCTGCGACGTCAAGATCCAGGGCGTCGCGCCGGGCGCTTCCCTCGTCGGCCTTGACGTGTTCTCCGGCGACGAAGGCGACCAGCTCTCGACCACCAGCTCGATGTTCGCACAGGCGATCAACTACGCGGTGGAGACCGCCAAGGTCAACGTGCTGAACGAGTCGTTCGGCAGCAACCAGCTGCCAGACACCGCGCAGGACGTGATCAAGCGGTTCGACGACGCCGCGGTCAAGGCCGGGGTGGTGGTCAGTGTCTCGTCGGGCGACGCGGGCACGGCCAGCACGATCGGCTCGCCCGCGACCGACCAGAACGTGATCTCCGTCGGCGCCACCACCCAGTTCCAGGCGCTGGCGCAGGCCAACATCGGCGGTTCGCGCTACTTCGCGGACAAGGGCTGGCTGTCGGGCAACATCAGCTCGTTCAGCTCGGCCGGATTCGAGGAGACCGCGGGTACCGTCGACCTCGTCGCGCCTGGCGACCTGAGCTGGGCCTCCTGCGACGCGAGCGCCAGGTACTCCGAGTGCGTCAACGACCTGGGCAACGCCAGCGGCATCGAGCAGGCGGGCGGCACCAGCGAGTCGGCGCCGTTCGTCTCCGGCGCGGCGGCGCTGGTGATCCAGGCCTTCCGCAAGACGCACCACGGCCGGACACCCACCCCGCTCCAGGTCAAGCAGATCCTGCTGTCCACCGCGACGGACCTCGGCACCCCGGCCCAGGAGCAGGGGGCCGGCCTGCTCGACGCGTTCCGGGCGGTGCAGCTGGCCCAGTCCTACGGCGTTTCCGCCAGGACCGGGTCGACGCTGCTCGCCTCGCCAGGCCAGCTGACCGCCGTGGCGCTGCCTGGCACCGCCAGGACCTGGAAGGTCACGGTGGCCAACGAGGGCACCAGGGCGCAGACGGTGCGGGTCGACTCCCGGACGCTGAAGCCGGGCACCACCAGCTCGTCAAGCGGCCGCGTGGCGCTGAGCGACGCTAAGAGCGCCACGTACCAGGCGGACAGCGGCGCCACGGTGAACTACGCGACGGCCAGATTCCGCATCCCCGCGCACCAGGGCAGGCTCGACGTCTCCATCGCCTACCCGGGCAGTGCCGCCGGGGTGCTGTCGCCGCCGGTCCTGGCGCTGTTCGACCCGGACGGCCGGATGGCGGCCGACTCTGAGCCGCAGGGCGCGGGCAATTACGGCAACGTGGACGTGCGCGCCCCGGCCGGCGGCACCTGGACCGCGGTCGTCTCCAGCGACACCGCCGCCGACGGCGGCTACGCCGGCCAGGTCAGCTGGCTGGCGGTGACGCAGAACTACACGTCGTTCGGCTCGGTGTCGCCCGTGTCGCTCACGCTGGCGCCCGGCCAGGCCAAGACCTTCGTGCTGGCTGTCAGGGCACCGGCCGACCCCGGCGACCTGGCAGGCTCGATCCTGCTGCACTCGGCAGGCAACCCGGTGACCTCGATCCCGGTGGTGGTCAGGTCTGAGATCAACGTGGCCGCGGGCGGGCGGTTCACCGGCGTGCTGACCGGCGGCGACGGCCGCGGGTCGCTCGGCACCGCCGGCTACTACCAGTTCGCCGTCCCGTCAGGCACCAAAGCGCTCAGGACCGAGCTGGCCCTGCACGGCAACCCGGAACCAGGCAACCTGGTCGGCGCCTACCTGGTCAGCCCGGACGGCGACGTCACCGGCTACGGGCAGAACTCCGACCTGTCGGACGCGGAGGCCGGCCTCACCGGCCAGACGCTGACCGCGACCGCGCTCAGCCCGGTCGCGGGCACCTGGACGCTGATCGTGGCGTTCGGCGAGCCGGTGTCGGGCGCCGCCGTGTCCGACCCCTACACGGGGTACGTCACCTTCGCCGCGGCCGGGACGCTGGTGCCGAGGTCGCCGCTGCCCGACGGCACGGGGCTAGTGCCCGGCAAGGCGGTCACGATCCCGGTGACGGTCACCAACACGTCCAACGCGCCGCAGGACTACTTCCTCGACCCGCGGCTGGCCACGGCGGGCACGCTCACCCTGACCCCGCTCGGCTACGGGGCGGGCTCCGCCTTCGCCACCGCATCGGGCAAGGTCAGGCTCCCGGTCGCGGCCGACGCGGCGGCGCCGTTCTACTTCGTGCCCAGCGGCACGTCCGGGGTCATCGTGCAGCAGACGTCGACACTTCCGGCGATGACCGACCTGTCTTCCGCGGCCGGCGACCCCGACATCGGGCCCGCGGGCCTGGACAGGGGCTCACTGTGCGGTAAGTCGGCCTGGGCGGCTTACACCCCCTCAGGGGGCACGGTGACCTCCGGTTCCTGGGTCACCGGGCCGACCGAGTGCGGACCGTACACGTCGGCCGCCCCCGCGGGCACGGCCACCGACACCCTGTCGGTGACCACGGCCGCCTTCGACCCGTCGGTCAGCGTCGCCACCGGCGACCTTGAGCGGCTCGCGACCAGCGCCTCGGCAGGCAACACGGCGCTGGCGAAGGCGGTCGAGCTGCCGCCTGGCAAGTCCGCGACGGTCAACGTCACGTTCAAGCCGGCCCCCGGCGCGTCCGCCGCCCGTGTGTCAGGGACGCTCTTCCTCGACACGGTGCAGGGCGGGGTGCCGCCGTACGGCCAGGGTGCGGGCGACGAGGTGGCCGCCCTGCCTTACTCCTACCTGGTCGGCGCCTAGCCGGCTGGCCAGCCTCGGCACTGAGCAGGGCGAGGCCCCGTTCGCGGCGACCCGGCCGGGGCTCGCCGCCTGCGGTGACACGATGAGCATGCCCTCGTTCTGGATGATTCTCCTCAGCCGTGCAACCTGGGCTGCCCTCCGCGGGGTCTGCACTGGCGAAGGAGGTGGCCGTGAACGCTGTACCGGACGAGGAGTTCGACGAGTTCATGCGCGGCCGCTGGCCCGCGATGGTCCGGCTCGCCTACGGGCTGACCGGCGACGCGGGCCATGCCGAGGACCTGGCCCAGGCGGCCTTCGCCCGCGCCTACGCGTCCTGGGGCCGGGTACGGCGGGCGGGCGACCCGGACGCCTACGTGCGGCGGATCGTGATCAACGCCAACCGCAGCCGGCTGCGCAAGCGCCGGGTCACCGAGGAGCTGCGGCCCAACCTGGCCGACACGCTGCCTGACACGCTGGCCGCGCAGCCGCAGGCGCCGGCGGAAAACAGTTCGCTGCTCGACGCCCTGAGCCGGCTGGGGCCGCGACAGCGCGCGGTGGTCGTCCTGCGGTACTGGCTCGACCTGTCGGAGGCGGACACCGCGGCGGCGCTGAACTGCTCGGTCGGCACGGTGAAGAGCCAGGCGTCACGCGCGCTGGCCACCTTGCGGGTGACCGCGGCGGGTCCGGACACCGGCCGCGCGGCCGCACGCGACGGGACACGGGACGAGGACATTGTCGAAGGGGGCCTGCGGTGAACGAGCTGCGCGAGGAACTGGACCGGACGCTGCGCGCGCTGCCGGTCGGCGAGGCGCCGGTCGAGCGGGCCAGGCGCGACGGCCGCCGGCTGCGGGTCAGGCGCCGCGTCACCCTGCTGGCGGGCGCGCTCGCGGTCGCGGCGGTCGCGGCCGGGTACCCCGCGCTGGCCCGCAGCAGCGCCATGACCCCGGCCACGCCGCTGACGGGGACGGAGACGGGGACGGGGACGGGGACACCGTCCGCCTCCCCGTCGGGTCACGACCCGCTCGTCACCGACGGGCCCGCCTTGCCGGGCGCCGTGGCCGGCGACGTCGCCCAGGGCACTGTCGGCGACGGCTGGTGGCAGGTGCTCATCCACCAGCCAGGCCCTGGTAACCCGGTGCCCGCCGACCCGTGCGTCAGCTTCTCGCTGAGCACCCAGGGAGACAGCGCCTGCACCGACCTGTCGGTGTTCCTGAGCCAGCCGGCCAGCAATCCAGGCGCGTTCACGTTCATCGGTGAGGGTGCCACTGAGGCGACCATCGGCGAGGCCGCGGACGACGTAGACTACTTCGTGCTGACCTTCACCGACGGCCAGCAGCTCAAGCTGATCCCGGTCACGGTCAGCGGCGAGCGCTACGTCGCCTGGGTCGCGCCGGATTCGATGACGGTCGCCCGCGTCGTCGCCCACCTCGGCAGCGCGAACTTCGACAGCGGCGAGACCTCGACCGCGGTCCCGTTCGAGCAGCCGGGGCAGCCGCCGATGTTCGGCCTGTGGCAGGCGCAAGGCGAGGCCGCGGCGCCGCGTGCGGAGGGCACGATCGGCGCGGGTACCGCCGACGGCCGGGTCTGGTCGGCCGCCGCCTACGAGGGCCCCTGGGGCACCTGCTTCGTCCCCGGCAACACCAGCGGCACGTGCGTGCCGGTGCGGCAGCTGACGAGCACGGAGGTGCTCGGCGGCTGGGTCGCCAACGGCAGCCCCGCCGGGCCGTCGTTCGGCTCGGCGGCCCCTGGCGTCGCGATGGTGAAGATCAAGCTGTCCAACGGGAAGTCGGTCGAGGCGAAGACAGCCGCGGTCGGCAACGAGCACCTGTTCGCGTTCTGGACGGGGGACAAGGTCACCCCGGTGAGCTGGACCGCCTACTCCGCCGCAGGCAAGCAGGCGGGCACCGGCACGGTCTCCGCCAGCTCGGTGATCATCCCGGCCAGCTCGTGAGCGCGCGCTGAACTCATCGTAAAAACCCGGCCGGCCCCCTCCCGGTGCCCGAATCCGCCCGGTTACCCTAGGTGCCGGGCGGACGCGGACGGGAGCGGGACAGCGCGATGGGCGGACTCAGCTACGGAACGGTGCGGCCCGCGGTGGCGCAGGCGAACCTGGCCACGGTCGCGAGGTACATGTTCTGGCTCATGTACCGGAATATCGCCTCGGACGGCCTGGTTTTCGAGGATCCGGTCAACGCGGGCATCTTGTCCTTGCCCGGCTGCGTGCTCGCCTCCCCGTCCTGGGAGAACAGCCAGACCAAGGTGACCCAGGATTACGTGTACCACTGGACCCGCGACGCGGCCATCGTCGCCGTCGAGCTCGCCTGGGCCTACTCAGGCGGCCTGCTGCCCGACAACCAGGCGCTCATCGACTACGTGACGTTCTCCCAGGCCTGCCAGCGGTCGGACGGCGACTTCGACCGGGCCTCGTTCTTCATCGACGGCACCCAGCGGCCGTGGAGCAACCAGACCGACGGGCCCGCGCTGCAGACGATCGCCCTGCTGACGATGTACCCGCAGCTCGACCCGCCGTCGCAGGCGATCACGGCGGGGCTCGTCAACGCGAACCTGAACTTCCTCGAGACCGCCTACCAGTGGCAGACGGTCAACGTGTGGGAGCAGGAGTACGGCTACTCGTTCTTCGCGCGGTCGGCGCAGCTGCGGTGCTTCCAGGCGGTCGCCGCCAACACGGCCGGCCTACCCGTGCCGTCCTGGCTGCCGGCCGCGATCGGCTGGCTGACCACCGCGCTCGACACTCACTGGAACGGCCAGCTGTACCAGTCGGTGTTGCCGGTGCCGACCGACTACCGGGCTCCGTACGACCCCAACGCCGACATCGTGCAGGCGGCCGTCTACGGCGCCGAGTCGGTGACTGACCCGCGGCTGCTGGCGACTGCGGCCCAGGTGCGCGCCCAGTGGGCGGACCCGGCGTCGAAGGACTACTACCCGATCAACGGCGCCGACGCCGCCCTCAGCCTGGGCCCGCTGCTCGGCCGCTACCCGGGCGACGTCTACGACGGCGACACCGACGCCCAGGCCGGCGACCATCCGTGGGCGGTCTGCACGGCGAACTTCGCCGAGCTGTACTACCGGGTCGCCGCGAAAGTCTCTTCATCCCGAACGGTCCCCGCCGACTCCCTCAGCGCCACCTTCCTGTCTCAGGTGGGAGTGACCGCGTCGACCGACCCGCTGACGGCGGCCGCGTCGCTGCGCTCAGCGGGCGACGCGATGCTCCAGGCGGTCATCTACCACAGTGACCACTTCGAGCTGTCGGAGCAGTTCGACGCCGTCACCGGCTACGAGAAGTCAGTCTCGAACCTCTCCTGGTCCTACGCCGCGTTCCTTTCCGCCGTCCGGGCACGGGCAACCGCCTGAAGGACGGCATGCCGACGGACGAAGAAACAAAAAGCGTAAGCACTGCCGTACCTGGCGGCGCCAGCTTTCGCCGCAGGCTTCCGCAACGCAGCCGCTTGCGACTGAAAAACAGGCAGATAAGCATCGTCACGGCCATCGTCGCGCCGCTGCTGATTTCCGCGCTCTGCTATGCGGTTATCTGGGCGGCCGGCGTGCCCTACGGCTCGAATCTGGCGATTTCCGGTGCGGTCTTCGCGGCCCTGTCCTTCGTGGCCGCGCAGGTGCAGGCACGGGCGCCGCTCGCTACCCGCCACGTCAAGGTGATCCTGGCTTCTCAGGGATCTTACTCAAGAAGCAGGGGACAGGGCATATACGAGCCGCGCCGGCGACGAGCCGCTTGGCGGGCTGATGCTGGTCGAGCGGGAGTTTGTCCTCGGGCAGCACCTGCCGGGCGGCTGGGGGTTCGATGTCGCCTGCACGCTGAGCGCCGTGCGTTCCGGGAACAAGGTGCTCGAGCTGCC
>DASYAD010000049.1:0-13985 GCA_036501515.1 Trebonia sp.
GCGCCCAGGCGCGGCGAAACGCCACTGGGCCCGCGAGACCATCCGTTTCACCCGTGACGTGCGACAGGGCATGGACCTGTATTTCGATCGTCACGCGGACAGCGCAGCCCCTACGCTTGGCGCAGGCGCCGCACACGCGCTGAATACTACTGACCACGATAAGCACCGTAAGAGAGAAGAGCACTGATGCAGTCGGCAGAGATCGCCCGCCGTTTCCTGGCGCACTTCGAGGCGCGAGGACACGCCATCGTCCCCTCGGCCAGCCTCGTGGCCGACGATCCCACCCTGCTGTTCGTGGTCGCCGGGATGCAGCCGTTCAAGCCCTACCTGCTCGGCCAGCAGGTCCCGCCGTGGCGGCGGGTCGCGGACGTGCAGAAGGTCGTCCGCACCCTTGACATCGAAGAGGTCGGCAAGACCACCAGGCACGCGACGTTCTTCCAGATGCTCGGCAACTGGTCGTTCGGCGACTACTTCAAGGAAGACGCGATCCGCTGGGCCTGGGAGCTGCTGACCAGCTCCCAGGAGGAGGGCGGCTTCGGCTTCCCGGTCGACAAGCTGTGGGCCACCGTGCTGCACGGCGACGACGAGACGTACGCGATCTGGCGGGACGTGGTCGGCGTGCCCGAGTCCCGGATTCAGCGCCGCGGCCTCAAGGACAACTACTGGCACATGGGCGTCCCCGGCCCGGGCGGCCCCTGCTCGGAGATCTACTTCGACAAGGGCCCCGAGCACGGCCTCGAGGGCGGTCCTGAGGCGGACGAAGACCGGTACCTGGAGGTCTGGAACCTGGTCTTCATGCAGGACATGCTGTCGGCGGTCCGGGCCAAGGACGACTTCGACGTCGAGGCGCCGCTGCCGCATCGGAACGTCGACACCGGGATGGGCCTTGAGCGGATGGCGTCCATCCTGCAGGGCGTCGACAACATCTACGAGATCGACACCACCTTCAAGATCCTCACCGCCGCGGCCGAGCTCACCGAGCAGGAGTACGGCACCGACCCGCGCAGCGATGTCTCGCTGCGCGTCGTCGCTGACCACGTGCGCAGCGCGGTCATGCTGATCGAGGACGGCGTGCTGCCAGGTAACGAGGGCGGCGGCTACGTCCTGCGGCGGCTGTTGCGCCGCTCGATGCGCAACCTGCGGCTGCTGTCCGGCGCCCAGCGCGGCGGCGGCGCGTCCGCGACCACCGGCTTCATGCATCAGCTGGCCACGGTCACCATCGACGCGATGGGAGAGCAGTTTCCCGAGCTTCGCCGGGACGCCACGCACATCCACGCGGTGGTCGACGCGGAAGACGCGGCGTTCGCGGGCACGCTGCGCACCGGCACCGCGATCTTCGACGTCGCGGTCGAGGAGACCAAGCGCAGGCACGCCCCGGTGCTGTCAGGCGCGCAGGCCTTCCAGCTGCACGACACCTACGGGTTCCCGATCGACCTCACCCTGGAGATGGCGGCCGAGCAGGGCCTGACGGTGGACGAGGACGGCTTCCGCCGCCTGATGGGCGAGCAGCGTGACCGGGCCAAGAAGGACGCCAGGGAGAAGAAGACCGGCAACGCGGATATCTCGGTCTACGCGTCGCTGCTTGAGCAGGCGGGCAAGGTCACCTTCACCGGGTACGACGCGGCCGACGGCGAGGCGACGATCGTGGGGCTGCTCGCGGACGGCGTTCCGGTGCGCTCGGCCGCCCCCGGCACCCAGGTCGGGGTAGTACTCGACCGGACCCCGTTCTACGCCGAGGGCGGCGGCCAGCTGCCCGACCACGGGGTGATCAAGACAGCAGGGCCAGGCGGCAACGCCGAGATCGAGGTCACCGACGTGCAGGTACCGCTGCCCGGGCTTGTCGTGCACCGCGGCACGGTCCGCCACGGCGAGATCACCATCGGGTCGCCCGCCTACGCGGAGATCGAAGTCGAGCGGCGCCGGGCCACGTCCCGCAGCCACACCGCGACCCACCTGGTGCACCGCGCGCTGCGCGGCGCCCTGGGCGAGTCGGCGGCGCAGGCGGGTTCGGAGAATGCTCCTGGCCGGCTGCGGTTCGACTTCACCGCGACCGGGGCGGTGCCGGTCACGGTGCTGCGCGAGGTCGAGGACGAGGTGAACCGGGTCCTCATCGACGACCTGACGGTTCGCGCCTACCACACCTCCATCGACGAGGCCCGCTCCATGGGCGCGCTCGCGCTGTTCGGCGAGAAGTACGGCACCGAGGTCCGCGTGGTCGAGGTCGGCGAGTACTCGCGCGAGCTCTGCGGCGGTACCCACGTGGCCAGGTCCGGTCAGCTCGGGCTGGTCAAGCTGCTCGGCGAAGCGTCGATCGGCTCCGGTGTGCGCCGGGTCGAGGCGCTGGTCGGCATCGACGCGTTCCGCTTCCTCGCCCGCGAGAGCGTGCTCGTCAACCAGCTCAGCGAGCAGCTCAAGGCCAGGCCTGAGGAGCTGCCCGAGCGGATCTCGAACGTCGTCTCCCGGTTGCGCGACGCTGAGCGCGAGCTCACCAAGCTCAGGTCGGCCCAGCTGCTCGAGGGATCGGGCCAGATCGCGGACACCGCGGAGAGCCTCGGCGGGGTGGCGTTCGTGGCGCACCGGGTGCCTGACGGGACCGACGCCGACTCGATGCGCAGGCTCGCACTCGACGTGCGCTCCAAGATTCCGGCGCTGCAGCCCGCGGCCGTCGCGGTGATCGGCAGCCCGGCCGACCGGCCGGTCGTGGTCATCGCCGTGAACGAGGCTGGACGCGGGTTCGGCCTTTCAGCCGGGACGCTGGTGTCGGGCGCGGCCAAGGCGCTCGGCGGCGGTGGCGGCGGCAAGCCCGACATCGCGCAGGGCGGCGGTGCGCCCGGTGCCGGGCCGGCTGCGACGAATGCCGCTTTTGACAGCATTCGTAGCGCATTGCGGGACAGTGCACCGAGTGCCGGGTAACGTGATGGCATGTGCACGGCGGCGCGCGGTTCTGTGAGATCAGGCGTGCGTATAGCCGTCGATCCGGGTACTGTCCGCATTGGCGTGGCACGCAGCGATCCGGGCGGAGTCCTCGCTACCCCGCTCACCGTCGTGCGGCGGGGCAAGGGCGATCTGGACGCCCTCGCCTCGCTAGCCGCGACCGAAGAAGCAATGGAGATTCTGGTGGGCCTACCTCGGTCCCTGTCCGGCCGTGAGGGGCCGGCCGCCGTCTCTGCCAGGAAGTTTGCGGCGGAACTAGCGGTTCGGGTGGCGCCTCTGCCGGTGCGGCTGGTCGACGAGCGCTTCACCACGTCGACCGCGCACGCGGCGCTGCGCGCGGGCGGGCATGACTCCCGCGACCGCCGCCAGACGGTCGACGCGGCCGCCGCGGCGGTACTGCTTGAGGCGGCGCTTGAAGCCGAACGGCGCACCGGCGCCGTCCCCGGTCAACTTGTCGTCGCCGGATCCGCCCAGTGAGCCGCGGTAACGGGCCCGGCGGTTATCCCGGGCGTGGTTACGGCGGCCCCGATTACGAAGGCGGCCCCGGCCGGGGCGGCCAGGAGCCGGGAGACGACTCGGTCTGGCGTAACGACCAGGGCTACCGCCAAGATCCAGGGCACCCGCGCCAGCCTTACGGCGAGCAGTCGTACGGCGAGCAGTCGTACGGCGATCAGTCCTACGGCGATCAGTCCTACGGTGGCCAGGGCAGCGGCGGTTACGATCCCCGTGGCTACGGCCAGCAGAACGGGGCTGGTCCCGGCTACCCCCGCCAGAACGGGTACGCGCCGCCTGACCGCGGCGATGACGGCTGGGGCAGGCAGGGCAGCGGTCCCCGCCCCGTCCAGTCCGCTTACGGCGGCCGGGACGGTTACGCCGGCTACGAGCAGCAGCCGGGCGACAGCTCGTTCCTGCCCGGTTTCGGCGGCCGGGACGACTTCGACGACAGCCGCCCGCCGGGGCGGGGGCGCGACGACCGCTACGACGATGACGACTACGACGGCGGACGCGGGCAGCGGACCGGGCGGCCGGGCGGGCGCGGAGCAACGGGTCCCGGCGGCGGTCGCGGGCCAGGCGACCGCGGGCCAGGCGCCCGCGGACCGGGCGACTGGGACCGCGGCGACCAGGGCCGCGGCGACCAGGGCCGCGGCGACTGGGGACAAGGCGACGGCCAGGCCCCGCGCGGCCGCGGCGACGGCCCTCGCGACCGTGACGACTGGGGCGACACGTACGACAGGAACCCCAAACCGCGCAAGAAGGCGACCCGCTGGGCGCCGCGCATCCTGATCCTGGTGGTGTTCATCGCCCTGGTGGCCGGCGGTCTTGTCGGCGGCCTCTCGATTTACCACAAGTACCAGTCCAGGTACCACCCGGCCGACTTCGCGGGCCCGGGCACGGGCGACGTCACCGTGCAGGTGAAGAGCGGCGACACCGCCTTCAGCCTCGCGCCGCGGCTGCTTTCGCTCGGCGTGATCGCCAGCCAGCGCGCGTTCACCAACGCGGTCGAGACGGCCACCACCACGACGGCGGGCAGCTCGACCGGCCTTGAGGCCGGCTACTACGTGCTGCACCACGACATGCAGGCCAGCCTCGCCTACGCCGCCCTGACCAATCCGAAGAACCTGGTCCAGACGACGGTGACGATCCCGGAGGGCAAGCGGGCGGTCGACGTCATCGCGATCATCAGCGCGAAGACGAAGATCCCGCTGAAGAACTTCCAGGCGGTGCTCAAGGACCCGTCGGAGCTCGGCCTGCCGTCGTACGCCAACGGCAACCCGGAGGGCTACCTGTTCCCCGCCACCTACGCGATCGTGCCGCACGAGACCGCGTTGCAGATCCTGCAGGCGATGGTGCAGCGCTTCGACGTCGAGGCGACGGCGGCCGACGTGGTGGCGGAGGCCAAGACGGTCGGCCTGACGCCGAGCCAGCTGATCATCGAGGCGTCCCTGGCCCAGGCCGAAGGCGGCTCGGTCAGCGACTATCCGAAGATCGCCGAGGTCATCCACAACCGCCTGGCGATCGGCATGCACCTGCAGTTCGACAGCACGGTGCTGTACGGGCTCGGCAAGTATGCCGTCAGCGCCACGTTCAAGCAGGTCAACACCCCGGGCAAGTACAACACGTACTTGAACGCGGGCCTGCCGCCCGGGGCGATCTCGAACCCGGGTGACGCGGCGATCCAGGGCATCCTGCACCCGGCGAAGGGCAACTGGCTCTACTTCCTCACCGTCCCCAACGGCAAGTCCCAGTTCTCGGCAACTCCGTTGAAGGGGCAGTAGCAGCAGGTAGCCTCGCCTCCTATGAAAGCAGCGGTTCTCGGCAAGCCCATCGCCCACTCGCTGTCGCCGGTACTGCACCGCGCGGCCTACGAGGCGCTGGGTTTCGCCGACTGGAGCTACCAGCCGGTTGAGTGCGACGAGGCGGGCCTGGCCGCCTTCGTCGAGTCGCGTGACCTGGACTGGGCCGGGCTGTCGCTGACGATGCCGCTCAAGCGGGCCGTCCTGCCGCTGCTCGACCACACCGACCACCTGGCGGCGGCGACCGGCGGCGCCAACACCGTCGTGTTCAGGCCCGAGGGCCGCTACGGCTACAACACCGACGTGCAGGGGATCGTGGACGCGCTGACCGAAGCGGGCCAGCAGACACCGGGCAGCGTCACGATTATCGGGGCGGGCGCGACCGCCTGCTCGGCGCTGGCCGCCGTCGGTGAGCTCGGGGCGTCCGGCGCCGACGTGGTGCTGCGCGATCCCGCCCGCGCGGACGGGCTGCTGGCCACCGCCGAGCGGCTCAGCCTCAGCGTCCGGCTGCGCCCGTGGGAAGAGCTGCTTGACGGTACCGCGGCGCTTCCCGACCTGCTGATCTCAACCGTCCCCGCCGGTGCCGCCGATCATTATGCCGAACGAGTGCGGCTTACCGCCCAAGCCCCGCCATCTGTCATGGACGTGGTGTATCACCCGTGGCCGACGCCGCTGGCGCAGGCGGCCGCGGCCGCCGGGTCGGTCGTGGCCAGCGGCTACGCCATGCTGCTGCACCAGGCCGCCGCCCAGGTCGAGCTGATGACCGGCAAGCCCGCACCGCTCGAGGCGATGCGCACAGCAGGCCAAGCCGAGCTGGACCGCCGTACCCGGGCCGGCCTTTAACCTGCCCGCAAAGCGGCGTGCTGGCCGACGATCACCAGCTCCGAGCCTCCTAGCCAGGGCCCGCCCCGCTGTCCCGCGTGCCAGGCTTGGTCCGCGCCCCGGGCGCCGCTCGCGGATCTGTCTCAGCGAGGAAAGCGGCGATAGCCGGGTTCAGCCGCCGGTCCATCATCGCGCTGGCATGCCCCCGGCCACGCAGCAACAGCAGGCGCGCGCCCGGGACGCCGGCCGCGGTGGAACGCGTCAGTGCGGCCGGGAAGACCCGGTCCCTGGTGCCGCCGGCGACCAGCGTCGGCATGCTGATCTCCGCTAGCCGGCCGGTCACGTCCCAGGTTTGAGCCGCGGCCACCAGCGCCGCCTCGCCCGGCGCCCGGGGCGGGCCGGGGGACACCGCGAACAGGGCCAGCAGCAGCAGCCGCAGCGGCCCGTGCGCGATGAGGCGGCTGCCGGTCCAGGCGGTGGCGATCCGGTCGGTGGTCCGCCCGTCGGCTTCCAGCTCCACCATCCGGGTGAAGCCGTGCAGCCCCTCGTCGCTGACCTGGGCCGCGGCCACGCAGAGGATCAGGCGCCGGACGACGTCCGGGTGGTCGAGCGCTAGCTGCAGGGCCGTGATTCCCCCGCCGGAGACGCCCATGACGTCGACCGGTTCACCGAACCGTTCGCGCAGCGCGGTGGCGTGCCACGTGGCGAGCCGCGCGATGGTCATCTCCGGTGGCGGACGGAGCGGCCGGTGGATGAGGTGCACCGTGCGGTTGAGCCCGGCCGCGAGCCTGGCGATGGTCCGTGCTTCGGCCCGCGGGACCGCTTCCGACAGGTCGGCGCCCTGCCCAAGCCCGGGCAGCCAGACCAGGGGCGGCCCCTGGCCAGCGGTGGCCGCGGACAACCCGTCGTTGAGCTTTTCGCCGCGCACGTCGTCCATGATGGGCGGATTCTAGCGCCGCGCTCGCCAGGCTAGGACCTGGCCGCCTCCACGGCGTCCGCGCTGGCCGTGTCGCCGCGCTCGCGCAGCCCCGCGATCACGCCGTCGATGTCGGCGGGCGGCCGGTTCTGGCTCAGCTTCGCCTTCGCCTCGACGCGGGTGATCTCGACCTCGATCCCGACGATCGCCCGCAGCTGTCCCTCGACGTAGTTCCTGGGCGCGTCGTCGACCGACCACGGGTGGTCCCGGTTCGCCTCGTGCTTGAGGGTGAGCCGCCGCACCAGGCTCTCGGTCCACACCGGGTCGTCGTGCACCAGGAGCCGGCCGTACACGTGCGCGGTCACGTAGTTCCAGGTGGGCACCACCCGGCCGTTCTCGGCCTTGGACGCGTACCACCCGGGGGAGATATAGGCGTCAGGCCCGCGCACGATCGCCATGGCCTCGCCGGCCGGGGCGAGCTTCCACTGCTCGTTGTTGCGCGCGACGTGCCCGTGCAGTGCGCCGAGCGACGGCGCCCCCTGCCGCGCCCCGTCCGCGCTGTCCGGCGGGACGTAGATGAACGGCAGCAACGTCGCGACCAGCCCGTGGTCGGTCATCGTCACCAGGTCGGCCGCGCCGTGATTGCGCAGCAGTTCGTCCACCAGCGCCGCATCGGGCGTGAAATGGGCAGGAATGTACATGCCGCCCTCCTCTTCCGCCAGCGTAGCGGTACGCGGGATCACAGCGTCATCCCGGTTTGCGGCTTTTGCGGTTGCGGAATCCATAGGGAGATGGCGGTTGCCCCTCGTGCCGGACGGGACCCCTGAGGACCATGACCGGCGCGAGGATCAACGCACCGTAGCCGGGTAGTCGTCGTAACGCGACACATAGTGAAATAGTCGGAAACACCGGTGTCACCGGCCGAAATAGGCGTGGAACAGCGAGTATCTACCCTGGGGGTTGTGGCGGACATTTTCGATGGTTACCGGCTCGCCGAGGCCTGGGACGAGATGTTCGCGGCCCCCGGCAAGCCCCGCGCGGTCTACGACGCGCTGGTCTCGGTGCTGCAGCCGATGGACCCAGCCGAGCTGCGGTACCGGGCCGACCAGCTGGCTCGCGTCTTCACCGACCGCGGTGTCACCTACGACTTCGCGGGTGAGGAACGGGCCATGCCCACCGACCTCATACCGCGGGTGATCGACGCGGGCGAGTGGGATCTCGTCTCGCGCGGCGTCCGCCAGCGGGTCAAGGTCCTTGAAGCGTTTCTCGAGGACGTCTACGGAGCCGGCCGCGCGTTCGACGACGGCGTGGTCCCCTGGAACCTGGTCTTCACCAGCGAGAAGTTCTGCCGCGAGGTGGCCGGCATCACGCCGCCGAACGGCGTCAGGGTGCACGTGGCGGGCATCGACCTCATCCGCGACGAGCAGGGCAAGTTCCGCGTACTCGAGGACAACGTCCGGGTGCCGTCCGGGGTCAGCTACGTGCTCGAGAACCGGCTGGCGATGACCCGCCTGTTCCCGGCGCTGTTCAGCGACCAGAAGATCCACCAGGTCGACGAGTACCCGTCGCGGCTGCTGGCCGCGCTGCGGGCGGCGGCGCCGCACGGCGTCGTCGATCCGTTCATCGTGGTCCTCACCCCTGGCATGCACAACGCGGCTTACTTCGAGCACACCCTGCTGGCCCGGCTGATGGGGGTCGAGCTGGTCGAGGGCCGCGACCTGTTCTGCTGGCGCAACCGCGTCTACGTGCACACCACCCACGGCCGGCGGCCGGTCGACGTCATCTACCGGCGGGTCGACGACAACTGGCTCGACCCGCTTCAGTTCCGCCCGGAGAGCCTGCTCGGCTGCCCCGGCCTGGTCAACGCGGCCAGGCACGGCACCGTGACGATCGCCAACGGCATCGGCAACGGCGTCGCCGACGACAAGCTCATCTACACCTACATGCCGGAGCTCACCCGGTACTACCTGGGCGAGGAGCCGATACTCGAGAACGTCGAGTCGTACCGCCTCGACGACCCCGACATGCTCGACTGGGTCCTCACCGAGGCCGCCAACCTGGTCATGAAGCCGGTCGACGGGGCGGGCGGCGCGGGCATCGTCATCGGCCCGCGCGCCACCGACGAGGAACTGACCGCCGTCCGGGCCGAAATCAGGGCCAACCCGCGCGGCTGGATGGCCCAGCGCCCGATCGCGCTGTCGACCTCGCCGGTGCTGATCGGCGAGAAGCTCGCCCCCAGGCACATCGACCTGCGGCCGTTCGCCGTCAACGACGGTTCCGACGTCTGGGTGCTGCCAGGCGGCCTTACCCGGGTCGCGCTGAAGGAGGGCGAGCTCAAGGTGAACTCCAGTCTGGGCGGCGGGTCCAAGGACACCTGGGTCATCAACCAGGGCAGGAGCACGGAGCCGCCCGACGAGGCCAGTGACCGGCTGGCGATGGCCTTGCCCGCGGCGGCGGTCGCGCCCGAGATCGACTTGCTCGCGATCTCCCGGCAGACGGGCCCGGAACAGTGAACTCCGAGTTGCTCAGCCGGATCGCGGAGACGATCTTCTGGACGGGCCGGTACGTGGAGCGCGCCGACGACACCGCGCGGCTTGTCGACGTCTACATCCACCGGATGCTGGGCGAGACCGGGTCGGATTCCGACGCCGCCTGCCGGGCGCTGTTCGGCATCCTCGGTGTTCCTGTCGAGCCCGAGGCCGAGCTTGACGTCGACGTGGTGCTGTTCCGCCTGGTCTTCGAGACCCAGTCGCCGAGTGCCATCGCGGGCTCGATGCTCGGCGCCAGAGCGGGCGCCCGCGGCATCCGCGAGGTCATCTCCAGCGAGATGTGGGAGTGCCTCAACGTGACCGGGCACGGCCTGGCCGGGCAGAAGCGCGCCGCCGAGCGCCTGGGCCCGCACGTCTACCTGCGCTACATCAGGGAACGCTCGGCGCTGTTCTTCGGCCTGGCCGACTCCACAATGAGCCACGACGATGCCTGGCGCTTCCTGCTGCTCGGACGCAGCCTGGAGCGGGCCGACATGACGGCGCGGCTGCTGCTGGCCCGGATGTCGGCTCCCGACGACCTGGGCTGGCCGGTGCTGCTGCGTGCCTGCGGCGCGCACGAAAGCTTCATCCGCACTCACGGCTGGGCGGCCGAGCCGTCCCGGGTGGCCGAGTTCCTGCTGCTCGACCGGCTGTTCCCGCGCAGTGTGGTGCACGCGCTGAGCATCGCGGAAGAGTGCCTGGCGGCCCTGAACCCGGGTGCCAGCCGGGCGGGCGTGGACGACCCGGCCCGGCGTCCGGTCGGCCGGCTGCGCAACCGGCTGGAGTACGCTGACCCGAAACAGCTCCAGGCGCAGCTGCCCGAGCTGCTGAGCACCTTGCAGGAGACCTGCGTGCAGGCGAGTGAGGCGATCGCCAGGCGGTACTTCCAGTACCAGACCCCGGTCGCCTGGGAACGGGACGGCTGAGCGTGGGCTGGCGACTGCGGATCGAGCACATCACCAACGTGACCTACGCGGGTCCGGTGCAGACCTCGTTCAACGAGGCGCGGATGACGCCGCTGACGCTGCCGTCCCAGATCACGCTCGAATCGCGGGTCACGGCCGGACCCGGGGTCCCGGTGTGGACCTACAACGACTACTGGGGCACGTTCGTCTCGGTCTTCGACCTGCCCGAGCCGCATGACGATCTGGTCATCAGGGCCGCCGCCACGGTGGAGACCGAGCCGTTCGACGGCATACCAGGCACTGAGGACCGCCCCTCCTGGGCGGAGCTCGCCGAGCGGGCGGCGGCCGGCAGGCTCCTCGAGTTCACCCTGACCACGCCGCTCACCACGGTGGCGGAGGAGATCTCGCAGGCCGCGATCGCCGAGATCGCCGGCCTGTCGCCTGACACCGCCGCCGAGGCGATCTCCGCCCGCGTCCGCGAGCACGTCACCTACATGCCGGGCGCGACCGGGGTGCGCACCAACGCCCAGGAAGCGTGGGACAAAGGCCAGGGCGTCTGCCAGGACATGGCGCAGCTCACGGTCGCGCTGATGCGCCGGGCGGGCCTCCCGGCCCGGTACGTCTCCGGCTACCTGCACCCCGACCCGAAGGCCGAGCCAGGCAGCACCTCGGTCGGCCAGTCGCACGCCTGGATCGAGTACTGGGCGGGCAGCTGGACGCCGCTCGACCCGACCAGCGGCGCGCCGGTCGGCGAGCGGCACGTGGTCGTCGCCCGCGGCCGCGACTACGCCGACGTCCCGCCGCTCAAGGGCATCTACCACGGCCCGTCAGGCGGCGACATGAAGGTGACGGTCGAGGTCACCCGCCTCGCCTGAGCCGGCCGGCTCAGCTGGTCAGGAGACCCACGGGCCCACGCCGCCGATGCGCTCGACGGTGTACCTGACGAGGTAACCGGGACCGCGCGGGGCGGGGAACCCGGCGTCAGGCGCCAGGTAGACCTTCGCCAGCCGGTCGAGGAGGTCCCACGCCCCCTCGGTCCGCTCGATCGACGCGCGGGCGTGCAGCACCGCGTACGGGTTGAGGAACACGCCCGGCGTGCGCGGCGCGTCGAACGACAGGACCACCCGCGGGTCGCGCTCGATGTTGCGCAGCTTGGCGTACCAGCTCATGTGCCCGCTGACCAGCTGGTCGCCGTCGAGGCCGGTCCAGATCACGCTCACCTGGGGGCTCGCGTCCTGGTTGATCGTGGCCAGGTGGACCAGCGGACCAGACTCAATCAGCTCGGTCAGCTCCGGCGGCAGCCCGCTCACCGGGGACCCGCCTTCTCCTGGATCTGCATCACGCGCACTCCTCGCCGTTCGGTTGGGTCGGCCTGTCTCCGTGGCTACCGTGAAAATGCCGCGCTGTTCGCCGGCGTCGTCGACGACATGCGCTCACGCGCCATCATCCCGCCCGGCTGACCCGGGCGCGGGCTCACCCCAGGCGGCCGGCGCCTGGGCCGCGAGCACGCGGGCGGCCAGCCGGCGGAACTCGGCCCGTTCCGGCTCGCTGAGGGCGGCCAGGATGCCCGGTTCTGCGGCGTCGAGCAGTGCCTCGGTCTTCCGCAGCGTCCGCCGCCCGCTCGCGGTCAGGGTCACCACCTGCCGGCGCCGGTCGCGCGGGTCCCGCTCCCGCAGCACGAGTCCCTGCTGCTGCAGGCCGTCGAAGAAGGCCACGATGTCGCCGCTGTCGATGCCAAGGCGCACCGCCACGTCCCGCTGGCAGGCGGGCCCGTATTCGTCGAGGCAGCACAGGATGGCGTGCTGATGCTGACTGAGCCCGACGGCGGCCAGCTGGCCGGCGCACTGCTGGCGGGCCGCCGACCCAAGCCGGGCCAGCGCGAAGCCGGCGCGGCCGCGCAAGGCGGCGGGCAGCGGCACCCCGGGAGCTGACATGAACGCCACCGTACCAGATATGACTGGCAGCACCTTTGACTGGTGATCATATTGATTGGCAATGCCAGCGTTTGGTATAACCAGTTTTATGAGTGACGATGCCGTGTGGACTACCGCCTACCAGGCCGCACTAGCGGATCCGGCTGACACGCTGCCGTTCATGCCCCAGCCGCGAGCGTTTCGCGGCCAGACGATACGGCAGATCGTGCGGCTGCGCCGCGGGGCCGGCCGGCTGCGCCTGGTGCTGAGCAACGAGTTCGGTGCCGCGCCGCTTGAGTTCGACGAGGTGACGGTCGCCGGGGCACAGCGTGGCGGGCAGGCCAGGCCCGCGCTACTCGGCGGCCGGGTCCGGTGGCGGATACCGCCCGGCGCGGCGATGGCCAGCGACCCGGTCGAGCTGTCCGTTGAGGCCGGCGGCGAGGTCGCGGTGAGCTGCTACGCCGCCGGCCACGCCTGGCCGGGCGCGTTCCTGCACTCGGCCCAGCACACGGGCCAGGCCGCCCCGGGCAGCCAGGCCGCCGCGGACGGCGGGGCCGAGCTGGAAGAGGCGCAGTCGTTTCCGTCGCTGTACTGGATCAGCGGCGTGCTGGCCGGCGCACCAGCGGACGGGCCGGTCATTATCACCCTGGGCGACTCCGTCACCAGGGGAGACGGCACCACCGTCGACGCCGGCCAGCGCTATCCCGATCACCTCCAGGCCAGGCTGGACGCCGCCGGCCGCCCGGGCGGCGTCGTGCTGAACGCCGGCATCGGGGGCAACCGGCTGCTGCGCCCCCGGGTCGGGCCGTCGATGGCCGGGCGCCTGGCCCGCGACGTGCTCGGCGTGCCGGAAGCCACGCACGTGATCATCATGGGCGGCATCAACGACCTCGGGCTGCCTGGCCTGCTCGGCGAACGCCGGCCCGCCGCGCAGGAGATCATCGACGGCCTGTTCGGCCTGGCCCGCCGGGCCTCCGACGGCGGTGTCCAGCCGGTCCTCGGCACGATCACCCCGATCCTCGGCCGCTACGATTTCCTGCGCTCCGGCGGTAACGAGGACATCCGCCAGCGGGTGAACCGCGCCATCCTCGAGCAGGACCAGTGGCCGGCCGTCGACTTCGCGACGGCACTGGCCGAGCCGGCGGATCCGGGCAGGCTCGCGGCGGCCTACGACTCCGGAGACGGCGTGCACCCTGGGGACGCCGGCGCTCGCGCGCTCGCGGACGCCGTGGACCTCTCGGTTTTCGACCCGGCGGGCGCCAGCCGCTTACGGGATAAGCACCAGGCGCCCCCGCAGGCCGCCCGCTTCCAGCCGCTGCTGTGCGAGGGCCCCGTCCGCCAGCGGGTACGTCCCGGCGACGCGCAGGGTGAGCTTGCCCGCCGCCGCGAGCGCGGACAGCGCGGTCAGCGCCGGCCCGTCGGCGTGGATGTTGACGGCCGCCACCCGTATGCCGCGCAGCGGGACCGGCCCCGCGCCGATGAACGCGGCGAACACGCCGCCCGCCCGGACCGCGTCGAGCGCCGGGTAGCCGAGCACGGCCGCGTCGAAGGCCCCGTCCACCCCGCCGGGAACAATGTCGCGGACGGCGTCGGCGAGGCGGGCCGAGCGCGGCACGAACGCGGCGGCGCCAAGCTCGCGCACGAGCTTCTCGTCGCCTTCCGCCGCCGCGGCG